>PJET01000024.1 GCA_002825515.1 Candidatus Thorarchaeota archaeon MP11T_1
AGCTCTTCCTGCTACATTCTTCACTTACGGTGATGGCTATGTAAGAGTGGATTGGGTTGGAGACCCACCAGACCAGACCACCCTTGATGCAATCCAGGCAGCTATCACAGCACACGACCCTGAAGGACAGACTGATGCTGAGATTGCTGAAGAGATAGCGGTCACTGCTAAGACGGACTTCTCTTCAATGCCTGATTGGGCAACGTGGACTGCTACAGAGGCTTCAGACTGGATTGAGACCAATGTGACAGATTTAGCCAGTGCTAAGCTAGTGTTACAGAAAATGGCAATGGCGATCATCTATCTGAGAGATGTACTGAAGATCAACCTATAAACGATAATTATCGTGGACTGGAGAAAAGATCATGTTCGCCATAGTAAATTTTGTGGTCGCATTATCTATAATAGTAATGAACATTTATTACTTTATAAATACCAGAAATACTAAGAAATACTGGCGGTGGCTAAAACTGACATACGCCTTCAATGCTGCTATTATCGCCGCAACCTATATACTCGCAGCTTTAGATGGTGGCAGACTCTTGATTGCTCGCGAACATGCCATAACACTTCTGCTAGTCACTATTCTTGCAGGATCGCTCATGTCGGCTTTAGAAATTCATGATATTAAGAGGCAAACTAATGGATGAAGACCTAAGTACACCACAACTAATCGTAGCTGTTACATCACTTATCGGTGTTTTAGGGACGCTGATCGTATCTATTGGAACTTATCTGAAAAGCAAAGCTGAAGCTTTTGCTACTAAGGAGTCCATAGACGACAACGACGACAACCTCAGGAAGCTGATTGAGAATACTGCATCGAGCCTGCTATCAAGCTGCATGAAAGAAATTGAATACATGAAAACAGAACTCGACAAGAGCAGAGAGAAGATACAGGAACTGTCCGACGATTATGACAAGACAGTTACTGAACTCTCTGGAATGAAGGTGCAACTAGCTGTCTTGAAAAGACGCAATTCTCTCTATGTCAAATGTGCAACAGAACTTACTAACGCAGTCAGACAGTCCATCAGGATCAGAGACGCAGAAAGATCCTCCGAGATCGGTCCTGACTGCTCTGCCTGTGACGCAGCCGACGAAGCACTATTAGTACAACTGAAGATAATCGAAAAGCGTTTCGAGAAAGGAGAAGATATTGACAATTAGAAGACAAGTAGGTGATAATTCAAGCAACCAATCTATTAGGAGATAAGAAAAATGACCTCAGATACTATCTTACTGATCGCTGGCGCAGTTCTGTCACTCGTGTTCTCGTATGTGCCTGGACTGAATGTCAAGTTTGCTGCATTGAAACCAGAGTATAAGCGCGGGATCATGGCTGGTCTGTGCCTTTTGGTGGCAGCTGCCGTGTTCGGTATTGCTTGCGCTGGCTATGGCGGTAACTTCAACATAGAAGTGACCTGTGACCAGATTGGTCTTATTGGTCTGATCCAAAGCTTTATCGTTGCTGTAATTGCCAACCAGGGTGCTTATGCTTTGTCGCCACAAACGAAAGCCGTGAAAGAGGCTAAACTTATGGCAGGAGTGTAACATGCAAATTACTATCTCTGTTTGGCGTCCTTGGTACGTGAAGTATCAGCATCCAGAAAGGATTAGTCAGGCTAAGTCCCTGAATGCCAATCTATGTATGAAGGGTGCGAATTTCTATGACACTGGTGGTCTTTATGGAGGCGGTCTTTATGGACTTGAGACCGCTGCTATCTTCAAGCAACCATACAGCCACGGCAAGGATAATGATAGCCTTGAGCGCATGTCCAAAGCGGAAGGTGTTGGTATAGACATCTGGTGCTACATGACCCTGCGCGATCCCGCGAGGGAGGCACGTACAATTCAGGACGCAATCGCACGTTGGAATCCAAAGAATGTATTCCTAGACGTTGAAGCCGATGCTAAGAAGTGGAAAGCAAATACTGGAGCGTTCTTGCGATCCTTGGGCTATCAGAGGACATGTAGTGTCTGGTTGCAATCTTATTACAGACCCTTCTATCACATGGAGATTGACTGGCACAAATGGTTCACCTATATTGGTGACGGAGGTTATATTATTACTGGCAATTCTCCACAGGCGTACCCTTATTCTGATAACATTATTCCAAGATATGAGCTGATGATACAGGAATATGGGAAAATACTTTCAGAAGCTGGTCGTCCTGATATACCCTGGTATCCAACTCTACCTGTCTTCTCAGAAGGTGGCTGGACAGCAACTGCACCAGTGCTAGAGAAAGGCTATAATTTCTTAGAGAAAGAGCTAGGAGATTGTTTTGTAGGAAGCAATTTCTACAGACAAGACTTCCTGCTTGATCCAAAGTACCAAGACATCTATAGCTGGATACTCACTTTGGAGGCAACCCCAACCCCTCCTACGCCTCCTCCTTCCACTTCTGTTGGGGTAAACCAGTTTGTGATCGAGCAGGTCTACCCAGGAATGCAAGCGAAGTGGGGGTACACTGGACCTAAACCCGTATAACTCTGACCAATCTATGTTTGTACTCATAGTAACTCCTTCAAGGGGTTGCTATGTTATTCCATGGAGGTCTATCATGGCTAAAGTACTACAGAAAACGATACAACATAGATCACGAAGAGACACTTTTACCATAATCCCACTAGGAGATGTTCATATTGGATCGATGGCATGTGATGAAGAGCTTCTAAAGTCGGTGGTAAATAGAATAAAAGAAGAAGAGAATACCTACTGGATCGGTATGGGGGATTATTGTGAGTTCATCAACCTGAGAGACCCACGCTCACAAATTGACATACTTGCAGGGTGGATGGATATGGCTGATCTTTTAGACATCTCGAAAGCTCAGATAAACCGTTTCTGTAACCATGTAGAACCGATTGCCCACAAGTGTCTTGGTATGCTTCAAGGCAATCATGAAGAAACATTACAGAAGCACTATGAACGTGCCGTATACTCAGAGATAGTAACGAGAATAAAAGAGATGGGTGGTCACAAGTCTGATGACCAGCTTGCTATTGGTTTCTATGGCTGGATCATGTTGACCTTTCTAAGATCGAGTGCTGCTATAAGCACATTCAGGTTCAATGTTCATCATGGCTTTGTCGGAGGCAGACTCAAAGGCGCAAAGGCACTGAACATGGAACGGTGGTTATGGAATCACGACTGCGATGTTGCCCTGATGGGACATAGCCACAACGCTGATGCTTTTACTGCAACGATTGAATATGTTGATAGAAGCGGACACATTCAGGAACAGATCAGAAAGGGAGGATACAGTGGTACTTTCCTGAGGTCTGTGATAGATGACGGTCCTAGTACATACTCAGAGAGAAGAGGATACTATCCTACTCCCACAGGTGGGTGCGAAGTCTTCATAAGACCTGGAGCAAAGTTAGAAAGGGATAGAATAAAGCTTTTAGTTTAGAACGTTAGCCTACCCCTCTGGCGTCACATATCTGCCTGTGTGACGCCTTGAGGTTATCTAACATCCAGTTCTCAATCTTGGTCATTGTGGTATGAATGCCTAGCGGAGAGCACAGCAAACCCTTTATCTTGGGTCTTTGCAGGAGCATGGGGGTATGCTCGATAAGTCCTTGACAGTACTCAGCTCCGACATAGTATCTGATACCATACGTGTCAATGTCTTTATTGACAGTATCCCAATATTTCTGTCCATGTTGCCAGTAGGTATATTGAATGCCATTGACTATCATGTCACTTGATGCCGACTTGGTTAGTTCTATAATGGTACGAAAGAACCTAGTCATTCCAGCAGCTTGTCTGACAAGTTGTTCGTGACCAGCAGTCCACATTTCATTGAAGCCTGTAGCTTCTGCGATCACGAGATTCCTTCCTGCTACTTCCCCCACTATACTGCGTTCCAGCCATCTCTCTACCTTAGGGTCTGGATTGGTTTTCTTGAGTTCGTCCTCAGACAAATGTAGATTGAGGTCTCCATTGAATGACTTGAAAGACAGACAAGCATCAGTGTTGGAAGCAACTATATGAGGAGCACTGCTTATAAAGCTCTCTCCATAGGTCTCGGCGCAGTACATCATTGTAAAGCTATCCCCCTTGTAGCGATTTCCTAAGAGGCGAATAAGATTTCTCACATACGCATTAGCGTCTGGATTCCACATCGATAATGGAAAGAATGGGCGATTATCCAGCGACTCTGGCATTTCACCCAAGTACCACTGGTGGGGAAGACCGCGTGACGTTATGGTATGCACCCCAAGTACAACTTTCATACCAGCATCATGAACGTTCTGGATATAGGTGTCCAGAAAGCTCCAGTCAAACTCTCCCATTCTTGGCTCAAGCTGATCCCAATTCAAATACTGTATTACTGTCTTTACACCAGTATCACTGATCTTCTTCAGGTCTTCAGCCTTCAGACATCTGTCTCCTTTGCTCTCGTAGCCAGGAAACGGATAGGGATTATCCATTATCAGTATGTAATCATCGCCTCTTAGGAAACTCATTGTGTTACTCCTTACTGACCAACCGACTCCGCTAAATCGTTGATCGCATAATACTTGTCAACGTTTTCAATCGTGATCATTGGAGCTGGCAAGAAGTTCTCGTAAGGTACATCAGACACAGCACCCATGATATGCGTCAACAGCAGGACAGTACCAAAGTAATGCTCCTCGAACAATGGCTGTCCTACCAGCATATAAACCTCGCCAGACTTTACTAGGTCTAGGTTCTGCCGTGAGTAGTCCATCGAAATGATCTTGACCTGTCCAGGCTCTAAGCCATTCTCTTCTGCTGCCTTAGCCCAAGTGGTCGGACCATTACCAGTAGTGGAGAATGCGCCTTTGATTTCAGGGTTAGCTTGGATGACGCTGGATGCCACAAGAATAGCTTCAGCTTGGTCAAAGCCTTCCACCTGCATTTCAAGTATCTCGATGTCAGGGCAGTCTTCTAGTAAAGCCTTAGAGAAGTTCTCGGCAACTGCGTTCTCGCCATCATTCAGTGAAGATTGCGTGAGTCCTACTGGACCTTCGCAGTCAAGGACTTTAGCCATTTCGTGTCCCGCGGCAAGCGCATATTGTACGTTGTCAGGAGCGGAAAAAGCTAGCAGACCAGGAACGGTATCTTCATATTGAGGAAAGTGAGTGCTGATAACTGGAATACCAGAAGCAATAATGTCCATTGCTGGCTGATAGTGTGCAGGTTGATAAATCGGCGTGATCACACCTGCGGAGTTACCAACAGCAGTTTCCATCATGGAAACAACATCATCAAGACAAGCACCATCGCAACCATTATTCACACATTCAAGACCATAGTCTTCACAAGCTGCCAGGAAACCCGCAGTCATAATCCTGACTACTGGATGGTCATCATTGTCATGAATGAATCTAATGGGTTTGCCGTTCTGTGCTTCCTTGAAGAGATTGACTGCCTCTACAACTTCAGGACATTCAGGGCATGTTACCTCTTCAACAGGAGCTGGCTCAGGTGTTGATTGAGCGCAAGCAGACAGAATAATCATCAACATAAGTCCTAGTACCAAAAGTAATTTCTTCATTTCGTTTCTCCTATAAGTCGAGCTTTACTCGACGTTGCCAATCTATTATGGCTGTTACTACCAATATCACACCTACGATAATTGTATTCAGGTAGGGTGACAGTCCGATGACCACGAGTCCACTCTGGATTATTTGTAGCGCAATGACGCCGAGGAACATTCCAATAAATGAACCTTCGTAGCCAAACAGGGACACTCCTCCGATTGCACATGCTGTGATCGATTGCAGTTCCCATCCTTGCCCTATGTCTGGTGATCCTGTAATCAGTCTGATCATTAACAGAATACCTGATAGAGCTGATAATGTTCCTACGATGATGAATGTTGATAGACTTATCTTGGATACATTTACCTCCGTCTTCCTTGCTATTTCTCTGTCGCTTCCTGTAGCTTTCACTTCTAGTCCATATACGGTGAAAAGCAAGATCAACTCACTGACTATCACCAGTACAAGAAAAATCCAGAAGTGCCATGATACCCCCAACGGTGTTCCCTTGCCAAAAGCTTTCACACTGTCAGGCATAGGATAGATTGAGAATCCTTCAGATATATACAACCCAATTCCTTTAGCTATGAAGAGAGTCCCTATTGTCGCCAGGAACGCTGGTATCTTCATCTTGAATACCAGAAAATAATTGGTACAACCGAGGATCGTACCACTTAACAGTCCCACTAATATTGATGGTATGACGGGGACACCTGTTTTTACGACTAGATAGCTTGCGATGACAGCAGCCATACCAGCGATTGACCCGATGCTTAAGTCGATTGATCCACTTATGAGTATCCATGTAACGCCTACGGACATTATACCTGTAAAGGCACTGGCTCTCAATACCGATTGGATATTGTTCGTGGTCAGGAAAGCAGGGTTTATCATAGTGAATAGTATCACCAGTAGTATCACTGATAATAATATCCCGATCTCTCGCTGTCTTACTAGGTGGTAAAGCCAGTGATTATTGGATTGCATTTCACATTGTCTACCGTGAAGTCAGCATTGGTATTGATCAGACATGACATCTTCAGCATTTCAACGATCTCGTCTACTCCGTAGCGATCTATCTGGTCTTGTAGTAGATACTCACCCTTAGTTTTTGAGATGATACTGTTCTGTAGATTGTTTTTGTCCCCTGCTCTAAGCCTTGGTATCAGTGTATGTCTTACTGGTGGCAAGCCAATTACCTGAGTGTAATAATCGTATAGTGATGTTTCCGTGGCAAGGTCTTCTCCTCTGATAAGCCAGTTCACGTGGCTCTCAAAGTCCCATAATACTTTCTCGAAAGTTAGCATTGGGGTACACGGATACATTGCAAGGTCACGATCTGGTATCCACTCGACATTGAGTTCATGAAACCATTTCGCTTTTGGAATGAACTGGAGGAACGGTTCACCATTTATGATCTCGTCAATATCAGGAAGCAATGACTGTCTTTGCCAGTTAGATACATCCATGAACTTCCCCAGCTGAACACGGTACTCTGATACCAGCTGACTCACTACCTGTAATCCAAGTTTGTTGTTCCAATATGGTTGGGTGTCGTCTATCCTGACAAAAAACTCTCCACCCGATTTCTTTGCTTCAGTATAGTTGACTAAAGCATTGTAAAGATGACCGATGTGTAACGGTCCAGTAGGGGTAGGATTGAAGCGTGTGTTGTATTTCATCTAAGCCTCGCTATTATACTCATAAGAATACCTGCATACTTTTCTATTAACAATTCTGTAAGTAATATCACTGTATCTTGCTTTATACAAACCTCCGTATTTGTTTATTCTGTGAAATAAGATGTCCATATCCCTCAATTCCTCTGCTGGTTTGTAGTGATTTAGAGGACCATTCTCGACAAATCTTCTTGTTGGACATGTGAGCATGACACAATCAAACTCCCATCCAAGAAACTCACATGGTATCTCTTCATAGAATTGAGCAAGCACAAGGATAGCTGCATGTTCTACACCTACTGGTCTGAGCATATTCTTTGCTTTCCTATACGTCTTTACGTCAATAAAACCTATCTTTGGACATATAAAATCGACCTTTCCGTCTCCGCCTAATCGACGTGACAGGTCTATTGGAAGACCAGTCTTTCTATGAAAGTCCCATTCTCCAACTATGCCAGTATATTCTCTATCTATGTGTTCCTCTGGAGTTTCTTCAATAACAAAACTTTTCTCGTGGTTCAGGTGTATTCGCCTACGCTCTTTTGCAAGCTCTATCATTAGAGATAGTACTGCTTTCCTATCGATTACTTTCTGTTCGCTAAACTCCATAACAATTCTCTCTTTGTTCTATCGCTGATTGGTTTATATCTTCTCTGGCATTTCTGTGGTAAGTGCTTCCCATGACACCACTTACATGCTATTCCTAGTGCTACTCTATTCTCTACATCTCTTGGTACTCTATCATAGAAAATAAAGTTATACAATATCCCTTTCGGGACACCAAAAACATCAGCTGTATCCTTCCAACTGCAAAGCTGATTGTATATGAAAACAGCCGAAAATTGAGCATCCCGTATCAAATGACCTGTAGTTCCCATAAGCCACCTTAGCGTCCGTCATATTAGCGTGACGACGCCTTTCTATGTGTTGTTTATGACTGGATTTCATGTTCATTTTTGTATTCTTCATTGAAATTGTCTATTATGCTCTGGTAGCTCTCAATAACCTTGTCTAAGTTCTTTCTAATATCAAGATGTTTGATTATATATTCTTTCCCTTCTTCAGCTCTTTCTTTGTATTTACCGTAGTTCTGGACTACTTCAGTAAGACCATCGTGCCACTCCCTGTAGGTATTCTCTACGGTTATCCCATACTTCTCAAGACCACCATAGATAGGATAGTTAGTACCTACCCACGGTATTCCCATGAGCAGGTACTCAACTGCCTTTATCCATGATCTGCGCCTGTCATACTGCTGTGCCAGGACAACAAGACCAATATCGAATTGCTTCAGTATGGTGTGCCACTTGTCATGAGTGACGTAAGGAGTGAAGTCGGCATGTTTCTTCAGGTTGACTAGATCGTAGACTCTTTTATCACCAACGATCAGTACTCTTACATCATCATTCTCCTTAGCTACAGTCCTTAGCGCAGGAATTATGTTGCTCTTTTTCCAGCTTTCAAGATGAGACTGGCTACCTCCCCATCCAATATAGAATGTGTCACTTTGAATGTGTTCCTCAAAATGGTACATCTTTATGTCTGGATAGTTGGGAACGTGATAGACCTTATCAGTCCATTCCAGCCAATCATTAGCAAGGATATAGCTTGGTGTCGTAAGTCCATCACATGCTTTCACAGACTGTATGAGTTGTTCATACGGCTTTTCTTTTACTATGACTGGTCTGCCACTCTTTGTGAACGACTTCCCCTCAATCCACCAGGAGTATGCGTTCACGAGTCTTGGCATCAAATGGTAGGCATCATCGACATCTATGGCTACAGGCTTGCCTCTTATTCTCCACTCAAGCATCTTCATCATAGCAGAGCCAAAGACGTTTCTTTGGAGTATTATCAGGTCAGCCCATACACAGTCTTCGTCAGCTTTCCCATCTGCCCAATCACCAATGTAGACCATCCTCGCCTTATGGTTGCTGCTGTCATTGAACGCTCTCTCAAAGATAGCGCATCGCCATTCGGCACAGTTCCACTCAACTTGTTCAGGTGGGAATTTCCATGCTGGTTTATCGCTGTATACGTATAGTATCTTCATTCCTCTTCTTCTCCCGCGGAGGAGAGTGGATCATTAACATCGAGACCAGTTATCTCTTTCATTTTTTCCCAATACTCATCTTCTAGCTTTGCCGTGAAGTCATCAGCAAGCAGCTCTGCGGTTGGTACTTCGTGTTTCTTTCCCATGATAATCAGAATCTCACCAGTAGTATGTACTTCTATCTGAATAAGATAGTAGTCTTTAGCATAGAAGTTGAGAAATTCTTCTACGGTCTTTGTGCCTTTGAGTACTCTTACTAGATAGTCCTTCTTTTCGTTTTCCATTTCATGTCTCCTTTAGAACATTGATTGTTGAATTGCTTCAGGCTCTTTCCCTTCTACAAACCCCATCTTCTTAGCAAGCTTGATGAAATCATCCATATAGAAATTACCATAAAGGTCATGGTGCTTTCTAAGTAGCCATTCGATAAACCAGTCCCACCGCTCCTCGAACTGACAGCCAATGATAGACTCCTCTTTGAAGTACTCGCACTCATTCTCTGATCCTTCAAAGTAAATCTCGAACTCATCAGGATACATGGACTTATAGAGCGAGAGCATACGATCCCACTTCGGTTGGCAGTAGTTAGCTACTACAATAAGCTCGTCTTCTCGATGC
>PJET01000165.1 GCA_002825515.1 Candidatus Thorarchaeota archaeon MP11T_1
TAGAACACACTCAGGAAACTCTTGAAGGCTACCTAGATCTTATGGATAGTACTGAGAAGACAAAAGCATTCCTGATGGTTGAAGAGCATGGAGAGATGGCCATCCGGGAGATTGCCAGATCTCTTGGCGTAGCTCCTGCAATTGTGATGAAATGGGCTGATGAGTTTCAAACATTAGGTATAGCTTGGATTGTTGACGGTCAAACTCTAGTCCATCGTGACTACAAGAAAGAGTAACAATAAAATCAAACAACTGGCTCAACTTTCTTGAGAAATTGGACTACTTCAAGTAGCCCCTCAATCCTTAGGGCATCATTATAGAGAGTTTCAATCTCTATTGGTTTAAGGTCTTCATTTCTAAGATATGTACGCACAGCTGGACCAAGAATCTTCTCTAAATATTTAGATCGAAGTCTCTCTAAAGCGAGAATAAAATCAGTATCTAGCTGACCCGATTCAACTACATTTTTGAGTTTGGTAAGATCTCCCTTACAATCGGAAAGGTCCGTCAGTCCTGAGTTGGCTTCTTTCAGGGTCTGATTTGTGAGTTCAAAAATAATCTTGGTAGCTTTATCATAATCTCTAACAGCAAGATATTTTGTTTCAGAACATCGGTCAAGAAAGGGTCTATTTCTCTCTGCAGCAAGCGTGAATAAATTACCTAATCGTTCTAGTTCTTCTGGCGATGGCATTAGCCTAACCATTTTCCAATTTGCAATCTATCCTTTTAATAATGACTACTAGGTATAATGGACGGCACCGTAAGAGGCATAAGAACCAATTCTGTTTGCATCCTGAGATGAGAGAAGCTTCACTATACTCTAACTTGAAGAGTGGAATTCGATGTGATCTATGCGCACGAAGATGCGTAATCCATGATGATGAAACTGGCTTTTGTCGAGTTCGAACCGCTAAGAATGGCAAATTGTACTCAATCGTATATGGACTTATAGATGGGATGGCTGCCGATCCTATTGAAAAGAAACCACTCTTCCATTTTGCGCCAGGAAGTAGTACCTTCTCAATTAGTACATCTTCATGTAATTTTAGATGCCAGTTTTGTTTGAATTATCACTCTGCTCATCGAGAAACCCCTGTTGGTAAACAACTCGAACCTAAGGATATTGTATCTCTTGCCCAGAAATATAACTGCAGTGGAATTACATATACATACACTGAACCGACAGTGTTTATGGAATTCGCCCATGATACAGCTGAGATCGCCCACAACATAGGTATGTTCAACACGTTTGTAACAAACGGCTATATGACCAATGAAGCTATTGATTACATTGCTCCCTATCTCGATGCAGCATCTATCAACTTCAAGGGAAGTGCCAACAAGAAGTTCTACAAGGAGTTGATGTCTGTACCAAAGGTTGAACCAATATTCGATGCAATGTTAAGGATGCAAGAAAAGGGTATCTTCATAGAAATTACCAATCTCATTATACCAGAAGTTGGTGATTCTCTAGAGGATTCGAGTGCTCTTGCAGGATGGATTGTAGAAAACCTTGGAGAGAGAACACCATTTCATCTTACAGCATTCTCTCCTACCTACAAGATGACTCATCTTCCTCGTACACCAGCAGCAACTCTTGAAAAGCATATCAAAGTGGCTAGAGATGCAGGGCTTGTCTATGTTTATTCAGGTAACATCGCAGGGCACGACTATGAAAACACATACTGTCCAAAATGTGGATTTAAGGCAATTGAGCGTTATTCTGTTTTTCTCAATAAGAACAACCTGAATGAAGAAGGTCTCTGTCCAAAATGCAAAACTGATCTGAACATCGCTGGAGTCGAATGGATGGTTCTAGGAAGGGGGCAATTCAAGGGTTTTTGAGGTCATGAACTTGTTAATCGTAGATGTTTCTTGGAAGGAATTGAATGATTTAACATATGAATCTGGACTTAAGGTTTGGAGAGAAGGAGTGGAAACTCTTGACTTTCTACCTATACCTCCCGGTAAACATCTCAATTGGTCTTTCAGAGGACCAAAACATTGCATCGGAAGCACTGACGCAACAGGCAAGTATGTCCGGTGTCCTGAATCCTCTACTATTCTTCGTCAGGGAATGCGTTGCGGTCCTTGTGCAGCTGTGGATTTCTATGATCCCTGTATTCGTTGTGATGGCCGGAATTGTTTGGCTACCGAAGCTCGAAAGATACAATGTGATATGTCTGATTATGCATTGTATGTTGTCGTTTTTAATGACTTAACACTAAAGGTAGGAGTTTCATCAAAAAAGAGAGTACGTTTGCGGTGGATTGAGCAGGGTGCGGATTTTGGAGGAATAATCAAGACAATCACTGGAGGACGCAAGGCTAGACGTTTAGAAGATCGAATTGGCAAACGAAGTGACGTAACCAAGGTAGTCCGAAGTGAGAGGAAGATAAGAAGTCTTCAGGATAGTCTTGATATTAAAACTGCACAAAAAATCGTTGATGATTTTGTACTGGGAGTTACAAGTATCGAATTAGGAACTCAAGTTGAATTGGAAGATCTCTCCAAGTATTATTCATTCTCTTCATTAGATGCTAAACCAATACCTTGGAAAGAAAGAACTGACCCAGTAGATCAGCGCCCACTTGTTGGAGATGTTATTGGAATGAAAGGTTCACTACTAGTAACAAGCATTGGCAGTTCATTTACCGTCACAGATTTGAAGCAGGTTATCGGGTATAGCTTGAATGGAGATTCAGATATTACCATGGTAACACAGAGTGGTCTCTTAGATTTCTTCTAACAAGCTTATTTAGGGTAGCAGTCAGTCGATAATTTGTGAACGAAACAGCTGAAATAAAAGCGGAAGTCCGCTATCTCTCTCTTGTTCGAAAAGAAGGGGGCGAGCCCATAATTGGAATTCTATATAGGGCTATGTCAGTTGACCCAGATTTAGTAGCTAGTTTCGTTCTGGCCGTCATTATCTTTGAGAATAGGCAACTGAAGACCTTTGTCAAAGAGGGGTATGTGGTCGTCATTGAAGAAGGTGACCATGTTGTAGGTCTCCTCATTGTCGACAAAGTAGATGATGATGAGCCTTATCGTCAAAATCTAATCAAAATCGTTGAGAAATTTGAAGCTAATTATGAGGCATTACTTACTTCATGGAAAGGTGATATTCGACCATTCCGTGAGTATGCACTCGATATCCTTCAAGTATATCCTTACAGAACCTTTGATCCAAAAATGATACCTCGATTAGTAAACAAATCAGAAGCAACTCCTGACTATCAAGCAGCCATCCCTTGGAGCGTAGGAACCACCGATGAAAAATTACAGGTTATCCTTGGTTATATCAATGGAAAACGGACTATCGCGGAAATAATACAACAGTCTGAATTTGAAGAATCTGAGATTATGGCGATTATGTCTATGCTTGATAAATACAAATGGATTACACTGATAAGGCGTCTTGAGGATAATTCAGTCCTAACTAAAATTATGGACCCTCCCAAGTTTTTGCTAGGTGTTTATGGCGATCAATTGGTCAAACTTGTTGAGCTATGTGATGGCTCAAGAACATTGTCTGAAATCTGTCAGCTTTTGCCATTCAACATGGAAGCTGTAAAAACAGTGGCAAATCGTCTAATTGACACAGGTGTGCTGGGTTATGTGGACACATCCTCAGCACAAGAAAGAAAGATGGAGGTTTAGGACTTGGCGTTGGATGTTTCGAAAGTGAGGTATATCTCCCTTATCCGAATGGAAGGTGGAGAATCTGTACTAAACATTCCCTATGCAGAACTCACTGTTGACCCAGATTTGATTGCAGGATTTGTTACTGCTGTAATCATCTTTGCCAAGACTCCTATTAGAACCATCAGGAAAGCCGCTTACGATATTCTTATTGAGGTGGGCGAGACTGTGTTAGTTTTACTTGTTGTTGATCCAGTTCCTGATGAAGCTCCCTACCGAGACAAACTGAAACGTATTCTAACACTTGTTGAAAGTGAACATGGGGAAAAACTGAGACACTTCGAGGGTGATATTCGACGTTTCAGAGAATTTGCTTTAGACATCGTCAAGGAGTTCCCATTCTCATCTGTTGACTTGGATCTTGTTCCGATTATGAAGGAGAAAGGTATTCGGATTCCTTTCAGAGTGGGGGCTGTTGATCATGATCTCGAACAGCTTGAGTCATTCATTAATGGAAAGCGTACTGTATCAGAAATCATGGACCTCATCGGGTTCTCCGATGACAAAGCCTTAGCTCTAATATCAATCCTCGACAGATATCAATGGATTGACTTCAAAACACGTCTTACAGATGATGATATTCTTGTCCGAGGACAATGCTCTGAAATGAAACTTGGAATGTTGAAATCGCAGTATGGGAAACCTCTGGAAGATATTCTTGAGAAGTTCGATGGCACAATGAAAATCAAAGATGTCGCAGAATCTCTTCCTTATGATCAACGAGCACTCTGGTTCTTAATCAACAAGCTTGTAGAGGTTGGGTGCCTTTCCGTAAAGAAACCGCGCTAGAGTACTGTATCACAACCAGGTATTCCCACGACATCACTTCTACACTGTTTGCAATGAGTAAACTGATTGAGGTGAACAGAAGCCTGTTTCCGAATCTCTTGAAGTTCTTGAGTTGAAGGCGCTCGATATGAAATGAATTTGTCATTTGGTACAAGTGGCACTACATTGTGCAGTATTGCCCCCATCTTAGAGATAACACGTACCAAAGGTATGATGTCCTGCATATTTATCTCTGGAATCAAAATTGAATTTACTTTTACATGTATACCAGCATCAGATGCTTTAGATATTCCCCTTAATTGTGCAGCAATTAGCCTCGAACCCATCACTTCGCCCCTGAGAACCAAGTCCTCAAATCGTGCCCATTCATAGATTTTTGCGGCTGTTGAAATGTTTGCAGTACTCATAGAAACTGAAATTGTTTCCACATTCACTTCTCGCAACCAATCGATATAATCTTCTAATAACAGACCATTAGTACTCAAACACAATGCAATTTCCTGGTGTTCTTTTCGTATTCTCTCTAAAGTTTCGAATGTTTCTGGATTTGCTAGAGGTTCACCCGGTCCAGAAATTGCGACAAGTCTGAGCTCGGGGTTCTTTTCAATTTCAACGCATGTCCTTTCTACAGCACTTTCAACTGTCATTATTTGAGAAGAAACTCCAGGTTTTGAAGTGTGACATGAGCTGCGTACAGAATGTGAACAAAATGCGCATTTTACATTACATGATGAAGCAACAGGTAGATGAATTCTGTGCCAGAGTGAAATACGGTTTGTTGCAAAACAGGGGTGGTGATTAAAGGGATATCTGATAGAACTTGCCATTTTTCAAAGCGCCTTATGCAGTAATTTTCTTGCCTCTCTAGCTGTTTTTTTGGCATCACTGAAAATCAGTCCAAGTTTAGCATTATCTGGTGCCGTTATTGTGAGAAGGTAGTCGGATGAAATCGATATTACAAGAGTTGTTCCAAGATCTCCTTGAATGATTATAGACTTGAGTTCGCCTTGTCTGAGTTGCTTTACAGTTTGATCCCCAGCTGCATGGATAGCTGCAACGATAGCCGCGACTGAAGCCTCCTCAGTTCCCCCATGAAATCTGCTTACAAATGGGAGGCCTTCAATTGAAAAAATAGCAGCACCCAGAATAGGTGACTTGTTTGCGAGTTCCTTTAGAAGATCACCAAGTGTTTCCTGTATTTTAATAACCTGTTGGTCTTCCAAGTCTTCCGCTCCCTTTTGATGCAATAACACCCTTTCTCTAAACAGGGTGTTATTTCAATTCGTGTAAGGTATTGATAAAGCTTGGGAGCATAATAAAAAATAATGTGTGAATTAAGAAATTCACTCAATTAATCTTACAGAGGTCACTTTGTCACTATGAAGTGATGCTGTTGGAAGTTTCATGACTCTCAGAACATTATCTGCTTCTTCATTGAGCCCCTCATTTTTCAAAAGTTCGATGAACTCAAAGCCAGTTGTGATGATTAATCCTTTGACAGGTTTTCCCAATTTCATAGATTCTAGGAGTTCCTCTACTGACCAGAATCTACACTTGAGATCAAGATCACTTTGTTTTTCAAGATGGCTGATGCCTTTTCTTGCTATACCTCTATTCTCTTTTTGTTCACTCGTATAAGCTCCACGTCTATAGATTCTTCTTAGTCGTGATAATCCAGTCTTTATGATGTCCTTTGAATTGATTGTCTTTCCATACAATTCCTTTACACTTTTTGTCGTACTTGTGACTAACCAAGCAGTTCCATATGCTGCTTGATAGCGCATTCCTTTAAGCACTTCAGATTCACCAAGGAGTGTGATGGATCTATAACCCTTGTATTCTACTGATATTAACCAGTTCTGATCTTTGTGCTCCACTATGAGATCTGGCGTAAGACCTTCACCTGTTGATGGAACACTTGTTATTACATCTGGAAAGAGGTGCATGATGAGAGCATGAAATGCCTCATGGAACATATTGTGTCTGAGATTCCTTGCTTCCTGAGGATGTCTTAATCCTGCCTCGCGGTATAATACGGGCATCTCTACCTTTCTGCCAGTCTTAGCCTTGACCTCACTCTTCGTTGTCAATCTTCCTCTGACGTGATTCTGCTTTACAAGAATTATCGCCGCTTCGTTGCTGATGAGGTCAAAGACCATCCTTCCTAAATCTGAATCTTTCTGCTTTGGATTTTCAGAGATTCGTCTTTTCGCCTCTGTATATGCCCAATCGATGACATTCTGAGTCTCTTCTCCGAGAAGTGCGGAGATTGAGTTCAATTTATCATTAAGTGTGTATCTTCTTACATATTTCTTAAGGGCTGATCCAATAGTCAATTTTCTAGACAATGGGTATCTCTCTCTTCACTGAGATCACTTAGATCTTCTAAGGATGTCCTTTGTAAGCTCCACCTCTTGGGAATCCTCATTATAAGACACTAAGTCTGCTGCAGCTAAATCGTGTACTGCTTTGAGAACCGCTGCTGGTTGAATACCAGTACTTGAAGTGATGTTCTTTCTAGTTATTGAAGTCTTCACATCATGTAGCGTGTATAGTATTCTCGCATGAGGTTTGCCATAGAAGACTGTCTCGATGAGTGTTATATAAATCGCTAGAAGATCACTGACATCTACTTTTTCCTGCAAGGCTTCTTTTTCAGCTGATGCCTCTCTATAAAGCTCAGAAACTCTTGAAAGCTGTTCATTGATTTCATCCATTTCTTTTCTAAGTTCATCTCTCTCTCTTCGAAGCGTTTCTTCTGCCTCACTTTTTGATGCCTCAGCCTCTTCTGCTTTAGCACTTAATTCTGCAGTCTTTTCCTTGACTGATTCAAGATCAGCTATTGCCTTATCTCTATCTTTCTCAATCTTTTCAAGATTGGTGGTGAGCTCCTTAATTTGTTCCTCAAGAGCCAAAGTATGTTCCTCAGCCTGCTTTCTCGCTGTTTTAATTTCATCTGCTTCATCTCTCAGGTTCTCTCGTTCATCCATCAATTTGACAATTGAGTCCTTGAACTCGTCTAATAGTTCCAGCATTTTCTCCCTATCGGTCATAGTATACTCCTCACTTGCAGTGAGCACAACCTGCTTTATATCAGTTTCACATCATACTCGTTTAACTTTGCTTTTAGATATCTAATATACATCTTCTTCAGTTCATTGAGGGGGCAACCAAATGCCTTGAAAGCCTCAAGCTCACCCTTTCTTCTTCTTTTCAACATGATTTCATTCTGCTTGTTCAGATAAGGGTCTTGACTAATTGAAGGAATGTTTCTATTTTGTTGTGCACACTTTATATCCGCTTTTGTCATTGATTCTAAAGTGTGCTCGATTCTAGAAAGCATACTCTTTCTTCCCCAGAAATCTTCAGCAGAAAGACCTACATATTTTGCTTGTGGAGTTGCGAGTCCTTGGATATTTGCTAGTTCAATCGAGTTGCTTTTTATTGTAGAGAAAATTCTGAGAGACCATGGACTCATATCAACCAATACAAGAATTGGTACTTCATTATCTGCCAAACGTCTTATCCACGCTCTCATGTTTCTACCAGGTTGTCCAAAAAGAGACCCTATACCAATTCTAAGGTGCTCAGCTAATCCGAGTTCGATTAAATTCCTTGCCATTGCTTCTTTCTCAACAAATAAAGCTGCATCCACATTTATGTCATGAATTTCTACATCAAATGGTCTTGATGAGATGAACCACCCGTATTCACCTGTGGAATTGCAATTCAGTTTCTTTCCAGACAAATCAGATAGAGTCACATCTCCATAGAATGTACCTTTTGGTGAACTCACAACACCAAACTCTTCTCGAGGAATCGATGCGCCCTCATGTCTTATGATTCTCTCACAAAGATGGATTAATCGATTCGTTTCTGATTGATTTGAGATTTTCATGACTTTTTGCACATGTTTGACTTTATGCAAATAATAGAAATCTCTCAAGCTCATTGAAAGCCCTTGTTCTAGGTGTTCTTTGAACTGAGTCAGTCCATACACTAGACCAGCTATTGTCTTTGCACTCTCAACTTTTCTACCATCAATAAATGAAATATTATCATCAACTGGTATATACCCTCTTCCTTCATTATAATTGACATTTTTCTTGGATGATCCAAAATAGCCAATTTCTGGAAACTCACCATCAGTTATCGTATCAGCTATAGCTTCCAGAACACTATCAATCAGATTTAGAACCTTGTTTTGTGCTGTACCCAATGAACTATCACTCATTTGAATCATCTCCTCCGTGCTCAAAAAGGCTTGAACTGGAAATCTCTCTCTTCAAAGCTGATGAAAGAGTTGCTGCCAAGAAGATGTAATACTCTGAGAGTCGATTCTCTCTCTTCCTTTGTTTTTGCACTCTGTCGCGCTTTCTGACTTTTTCTCCAATTTCCCTCAGACAATCCTTGAACCCGAGTTCAATCTCCTTTCTGATAATATCTACATCAGCTATGTATTCTTTGCCAACTGTCTTGTATGGAACTTTTGTGGAACAAATATGCATTACAAACGCAAGTGGATCTTCTTGGCGAAGTCCATAATTCTTTAGATTCAGGTTTCTTACGACTCTATAAGTAACGTCAGACCGTTCATCATAGAGTAGAGGGATTCGGTTTGCAAATCGGTATACATTGAGGTGAGAGTCTAGACTCCCGCCAAATGCCACTCCAGTTTCAATTATGAATGGATGCCCCTCGTAAACATTTGGAGATCTCTGCTTAAAAACAGAAAAATCTGGCGCGAGCCTTTGTAGACCAGCATTTAGTACATCGATTCCTGCAGGTGAAAGCGACTTTGACGATGGTGGAAGAAATTTTTCAAAACTAGCGAGCCTGTTCATCAAAGTCACTAACTCATCCTGTCCCAATTCTGATGGATTTCGATCAAGTCCGATACCTGAATAAACAAGGAACTCTTCAGCAATTGAATTGCCAACGCGTTGAAATGAGTTCTTCATGAACGCCTTCATCGTTCTCGCTTTTGTTACATTAATCATCTTCTTGAGCAGTTCCACGTCAATTCCGCATGGATGCGGTTTCATCTCTCTCGGAGCTACAGGGAGCTTGTCTATTAGTCACTCATAAGTCAATATCTGACTGTCAGGGGTTTCAAATAAGATAGATGCATATG
>PJET01000166.1 GCA_002825515.1 Candidatus Thorarchaeota archaeon MP11T_1
ATGAAACTCTTCGGGTGGTTCAGAAAGGATCCGCCATTGAATACACGAGAATATGATCTGGTCTGGAAATACCATTCCATGTTGTGGCGTGCAAACGGGGTAGATGAAGTAGTAAACAAAATGACTTCTCGCAGCGATGTACCGGTCTATGTCTATAGGTTCGACTGGGGGAGTATGGATGAAAATGGAAATAGTGTTCTTCCAGGAAACAAAGGTCGGGATTTTGGTGCGCATCATGCGGCTGAGATTCCGTTCTTTTTGGGGATGGGCGAGGTTGATTTGGCCCTTTTGACAGGAAAGACACATAGTGAGCATAATCGGCTAGGTCGTGAGAAATTAACCAACCTCTGTATGAGTTATCTTGCCAATTTCGCCAAATCAGGAAATCCCAACCATGAAGACTTGCCTAATTGGCCAGTCTGGGACAACTCTGAAGAACTGGACAAAGTAATCGTTCTTGATGCAGGTATTGACGACTTGCGAATATCATACTTGAAGGAAACAATCACTACTCAGAATGTGATAGAACTTGTAGATTCTGAGCTCGAAGAGCCTGAAAGGGGATATGTGAAGGCTTTGCTTGATGATTTCATACCTTTGAGAAAATGATTGGCGTATCAGTGTGATAGTGCGACAAATCGTGCTGAATATGGGATTTCAACCCGTTTGGCATTACAATTAGTCTTTTAGAATCTCATTGATTATTTCTATGGTATTTTCAGCAATCCTTGTCGATAGTGCTTTTTGTATAGTTTTCTTCGCTAGTCTGTAGGCTCCTCCGGCTTCAACTTCGAGTTCCAGGAAGACTCCAATACCTGAAGCTGTATCTTCGAAACTTATTGTATACATAGTATTGATAGGAGTTGAGGGAACAAGCTGGAATTTTGTGGAACTGTCAGTTCTAGGTCCTATTTCAATCGTTGAAATTTCTACTCCCCGCTCCACAGTAGTTCGTTGCACAACCTTCTCAACGAATTTACCCATGAATTCTTGAAACTCAGCTGGTGCCTCCTTCAATTCGAGAATTAGTTCCTTACCATCCTCTTCCTTTTTCTTGCCTTCCACAACCACTCTCACACGTCCAATGTTCTGGACTCGTGCATAGGGAGTTTCAGGATCACCTTGCCGATGCAGTGCTGCACGAATAGCTGGGAAGTACGTGCCGCCCTCGGAGAATGTATAGGTGGTTTCCACCTTCACTCGGCTACTCTTTGTGTTTTTGAGCTTGTGCACTTCCGGATAGTTCCCATTACCCTCGAAATCCCATTCCGCTCCAACTATTGAACCGACATTTGGTGGTGCTTCGATTTCTGCGGAGAATTTGACCTTCTTCCCTGCCTTGACCTTTGCACTAACACCTCCATTTGCTTTAACAGTGACCACAGGTTGCACGCCTTTGCGATCTGAAGCTTTGGGTGGAACGTGCACTTGGCCATCTACTACTTTATAGGTGGTGCTAACAGGAGGAGCCACACCCTTCTCAACCCACGCGGCCACGTCGCGCAGTGCTTGCTGCAACACGCCGCCGTAGTTGATGATTCTTGTAGTTATTACTGGAGGTGAGTCGAGTGGTGTGATTACTGGAGGAGTGTGTAGTGCATTGTCGATATACCATAGTCGATAGTTGTCCTCGAAATGATCTCCCAGTGCAGCTTTCACCTTCGAGCGATACCAGTCAGCTTGCCAAGCATACGCGATTTCGTCTATAATCATCTGTACAACAATCATCTTGCCCTTGAACTTGCCTGATTGGATAGAACCAGCACCGGTGTCAGCTCTAAACTCCTCTGTTCTCTGTGGATACAAGGGATTACCATCTGCATCACGGAAATAGTCATAGACATAGTATTCACGTGACGGAAGCTGGTGGCGATGGTATGTTTGAGAGGCGAGATACACAGAGTTGTCAATCTCAACTTTATCTCCTGCCTGAAGACCAGCCAAACCACGAAAGTTATCCTCACCAAAGGCAATCATGACCATGTTGTCAAAGCCTCCTGCAATGTAACATACACGACCCTCTGCGTTTCCGCTCTTCACGAAGATTGAAGCCCCCTGCAGATCTCCCTCTGGTAAATCCTCTATCACTAATGCAGCAGGGACTTCTATGTCACTCTTTGCTCCTGCAGAATAAGAAACTGGTATACCCATCTCCCTCAGGTCCTTCGGCATCAACAGCTTACTGATAGTGGTTTCATGGTGAATCCGATAGGGTTCAAGTGACCCAGGTTTGTCAGCGCCAAGGTAACCTGGAACTTTCCAAAAATCTTCAAAGTAAGAAGGGTCTCGCTTAATGAATTGGTCAAATAAGGTGGTTAATACTCCTGTATAACCGAATGCGATCATCCTATAATGAAACCAAGCACGTGGTGGAAATCCCATCATAGTCACTTCTTCGAGAGCGACACGTTCTTCTTCATTTAGGCCAGCATACATATCACCGCTCCCACCAGGTTCTACTGCATCGACAATGGACAGCATCTTTTCTTTCAAAATGCGCATCGCATGAGCCTGTACAGAGAAGTTATGTGGTATTGCAATTGGTGTCGCATGGATAAAAGGAACCACGCCATCCCAGACTCCGTCTGTATTCTCTATGCAACTGATGGTCTTGAATGCCCCACCACTACCACCCCATGCATAACCATAGGGGCGATGGTCACCGTACATTTCAGAAGCCAAGACGCGAGAATACTTTGCTACTGCAGCACTGGATCTATACCCGACGATGGTGGAGTCATCACCTGTGAACATGTCCATCCTTCCTAGGTTTGATATCACAAGATAGCCACCGCTGTCTACGGCAAAGCCTATCGAATAACTTGCTGACTCTGCTGTTGGTGATTCTGCGGTATACTCATCCCCCGATATTGGTTGGATATACTGGAAGAACCTTCCCTGGTATTTCTCCTTTGGTGGAAAGTAGAAAGAAAAACGAGCATCTGTGTTCTTGAATCCACCATGGACATGACGATGACGGACGGGTTCCTCCCTCCACTCGTCTACATCCATAAATGGTTCCGTGAAAAGTGGGTCGCTTGTATCCATAATTATGCACCCCTTTCTGAATCAAAGAAACGAAAAGTAGTATGCGTTCCTTAGTTAAATATCCTAATCTTCAAGAATGGTTTAGGTGATTTTCTTGACTTTCTTTCAATACTACATCAGTCAAGGTTTGAAGGTACTTCTCCTTTTCTTCTAGCATCGCGTAATGTGCTGAGTTTTCGAATATGACTAGTCTTTTCCCCCTTTCAGCATTTAACTGATCGAAGAAATCTTCCACAACGGCTGTCGGGGTGATCATATCGTGTTTGCCCTCAAAGAAGAATATGGGAACTTTGATCAAATCTATCTCTCTTGTAAAATTGACTTCTGTGAGTTCCTTCCACAAAGCATACGTAGTGAAATTCCGTCCTTTTCCCATTAGTGTTCTAATTCCTTCCATTAACGAATATTCAGGTGAAGTCAAATAGGGTAGAACAAGTCCAATCATTTGTCCAATGGAGAAATCTGCCATCATACCCCCATATCGAACAATATAGTTGGCTTTTTCCCATAGCTTGCTGGGAGTTTCATAAGGTGGTAGTCCAATTGCTTCAATCGCAGCTTGATGTTTTACTTTCCCTAATCTTTTAGCCTCTTCAACAATGAAATTGTAGTTTATTGTTTCATGCTCACAATCGTTGATAATTTGCGCTACTCCAACATAAGCATGAATTTTCTCTGGATATTTATGAGCTGTTTTAATTCCAATCACAGTTCCTGATGAATGTGCGACAATGAAGACTTTAGGTTTGTCAAACCGATTTCGTAAATAGTCTATTAATTCGTTACAATCTTCGACTAGTCTGTCGAGAGTCATTGATTCAACTGGGATACTGGGACTATACGACTTCCCTCCTCCTCGCTGATCCCAATGAACCACTGTGAAGTGTTTTATCAACTCGGCATCTAATCTTCGGGAACTTGACATACCTACTGAAGGTTCGCCAGGACCACCATGTAAAAAAATCAAGACTGGGTTATTTTGGTCCATACCTCTTATGAATATCCATTGCTTCAAATTTCCGAGTGTAATCTCCTCTAATGAGCTTAATCCATTTGGTGCACCTATTCTCGTTGTATATTTCAAATATTGTTTATACAGCAGTAGTCCGACGAACAGAAACAAGAGGAATCCCAATATTCCAATGATGATTATCAGAAAGATATCCATAGCTTTTCATTCCATAACAACAACAACGTTTCCCAGTTTGCCGCCTTGTTCTACAAATCGATGGACTTCAACCATCTGTTCTAGTGGAAAGGTTCTATCAATGAATGTCCTGATTGTCCCCACTTCAATAAGCTCTCTGAGCTCAACAAGACTATCAGTCGTATAGTCTGTGTATTTGTCATATACTCTCATGCTGTTCTTCCTCGCAGTCGATTTATCCCCCCTAGATACAGACCCGTTTCCCTGGAGATAGATCCCATTCTCATTCAGTGATTTCATACAACCTGAAAATGTTGTAACACCCACAACATCAAAGATGACATCATAGGTCTCATCTCTCTCTGCAAAGCTCTCCTGTTTGTAATCAATGAGGTGGTCCGCACCTAGTGATCGCAGCATGTCGAATTTTCCTGCACTATCAACGGCAGTCACCTCAGCTCCCTTAGATTTAGCCAGCTGTAGTGCAATAGTACCAATACTTCCTCCAGCGCCGTTGATAAGTACAGTATGACCTTCCTGAATGTTTGCTTCTTTCATATAGTGAAGCGCTTCACTTCCGCCAATGGGAATTGTGGAAGCTTCTTCAAAACTCATATTGGTTGGCTTTTTTGTCACTAACCCGTTTTCAGACATTTTTTTGTACTCGGCGTAGGCTCCGAGTCCAAGTGCAGTGCAAACAAACACTTCGTCACCAGGTTTAAACAAAGTGACATCCTTACCGACTTCTTCTACAACTCCAGATAGCTGTTGGCCTAGTATCTTCTTTCTTGGGCCTCTAATACCAAATCCAAGACGAATAAGGAGTTTGAAAACGATATTATAGTAAGGAAAATTGAAACCTCGAAGTTCACAATCACCTAATATTACTGTTGTTGCATGATTCTTAATCAGAATCTCGTTGTCCTTAGGTATAGGTTTGGGTAATTCAACTAGCTGAAGTACTTCTGGGGGGCCATATTTAGTACAGGCAATTGCTTTCATGAGTGTCACCCAAGTTTCAAACTGCTCCAATCCAATTCCAGGCATACCAAACAATTAGCACATTGAACACAAGTCCCACAACTATTAGAAATCTGTCGAAATATGAAGGATATGTTCGCACGCCTGAAAGATTGAACAAGAAAAGGAATATGGAAACAATGATGTTTATCCAGCCATTCGTAGGATAAGGTAGGATTAGGGACATCGAAACCATGACAATTGGTATTAGCATGATTATTGCAGCCAACATCCACATTCTCTGGGTTGCTTTCTCACCTCCGATTTCCCCAGCAACAAAGTCGCCTGCAAATATGCGTATCACATCACCCAAAAGGTAAGTTAACATCAGAGAAATCCATAACGCTGAAAGAACTAGCTGCACATCTTCCATATCTCAACCACCTAACTTCAAGACCTCAGAAGGTCTATAATTGGTACATATAATAGCTTTCACCAGTTTCATGTAATCCACCCAAAAAGAGGGGGTGGAGACCAAGTTGTGGTCTCCTGAACTAGCATCTATTGCGGCTCTAAGAGAAGTCCCGGGAGAATGATGAATAATCCTGGGAGGCTAAAGCCCATAAGCAGATTGAGGATACCAACAATGGTGAATCCAGTCCTGTGTGCCATCGGATCTTTTCGCCACATGTAGATGATGAGGAGATAGATGATCTCGAGACCAGCTAAAGCCAATATTATTGCTGGGATGAATAGCGGATAGGCTAGAATGAATGCCACAATCGAGGGATCTGTGATGAATGATCCTATGTCGATGAATTCGATTGCTAGGTAAACTCCAACAGCTGCACCTATGGTCAGTATGATGGTTAGGACGATAAAGATAATCGCAAACCACAACATTCTTTGTGCTGTTTCAACTTTCATTAGTTTCTCTCCTTTTCTGAGTTACTTTTAGTAACCAGCCCATTTCATTGAACTCTCCTAATCATAAGTATTCCGACAATTATGCTCTAATTTGGTATTTTGTCAATTCTACAATCTAAAACTACCAAAAAAGGCACCAGCATCATTCTATTGGATTTCGCTATCTAATTCTAGGTATGTAGTTCGTCTGGAACCTCTATGACGTGAAAGTGAGCTGATACTCTGTCAAATCTCGATAAGAGTTGCTTAGCCTTAGGTGGTACTACAGCAACTTCATAGTCTTCTCCTGCAAATTCTCGTACAGCATCTAACGTGTCAAACCACATTATTGTCACAAACTCTACACCATCATCAATATCACGCCGAAGTAGGTGAATACCATGGTAACCTTGGATCGAACGCCTCTCAATATTAGTGAATATCTCTGTACGTAGTAATTCTTCATAGGCATCCGCATTCTCACGACTCGTCCAACCATGCCATATTCGACTAATCATCCTTAATCCTCTTGTGCTTTATAGCATCCAAATTTACCTGTTGCTATGAAATACAATCTACTCCATAGTTATTACTACTTTTCCTCGAGCATGTCCTTCTTCAAAATAATTGAAAGCTTCAACAATCTCATTCAATGGGTAGCTTCTATCTATGACTGGTACTACTTTACCAGCTTCAAAAAGCTCTATCAAAAATTCATAATCTTCTTTGTTCGGATTCCCGAACCCGATACGCATTTTCTTACTTCCCCTAAGTGTTATCAATGGTCCTAGGAGCATAGTTTTGATAAATTGAGACATAGTACCACCGATACAGACATAGATTCCCTTAGGACTTAATGCACGTTTGAAATCTCTGAGAGAATGATGTGCTGCAAGATCGAGAATCAAGTCATAGTGATGACTCTTCTCGGTGAAATCTTCCTTCGTGTAATCAATGACGTAGTCAGCACCAATAGAACGCACCATATCCATCTTCGAGGTGCTGCACACTCCAGTTACTTCTGTTCCGTAATACTTAGCAATCTGTACCGCAAATGTACCTACGCCACCAGAGGCACCATTGATCAAAACCTTCTGACCCGCTTGAATCTCTCCTATATCTCGAAGACCTTGTAATGCAGGTATCGCTGCCATTGGAAACGTCGCTGCCTCCTCAAACGATAGGGAGGCTGGTTTTATCGCCAAGTATTTTTCACTAAAACATCCATACTCTGCAAAAGCTCCAAAATTACTCACTCCGAATACCTCATCTCCAGGCTGAAACTGTTTGACGTTCTCACCGACGGCTTCAATCTTCCCGGCAATGTCATCTCCAAGCACCTTATGTTTTGGTTTTCGAAGTCCGTTCATTAGACGGAGTATGAACGAATCACCTCTCATCGCTTTCAAGTCACCTGCATTTAGGGATGCGGCATGAACTTTCACTAATACTTCATTGGTTTTTGGAATTGAAGTTTCCATCTCTTGTAGCTCAAGAACTTCTGGTGGACCATACCTTGTCCAAGCCATAGCTTTCATTTGATTCTCCATCCTAGTCTTTGAAAAAGTCTAAACTACTTGTTATGCTTTTCTTTTTCCAAAACAGCTATGACCACATTTCCAATTTTCTCTCCAGTTTCGACATACCTATGAGCTTCTTCCGTTTTTTCCAATGGAAATATTGTATCTATGACAGATTTCAACTCCCCAGCCTCTATTAGTTCTCTAAGCAAATTTAGATCTTCAACACTGTCGGTAGATGTCCCGCCTATTACTTTCTTATTGCTTCTCCTTGAAGTCCATCGTCCTCGAATATTTCGACCCAACTTTGGATATGTCAAGAGATAGATGCCGTTTTCTTTGAGAGATTTTACACAACCGGAATAAGATGATGTACCGATCACATCAAAAATGGCATCGTACTTTTTATCACTCTTAGTGAAATCTTCTTGCGTGAAGTCAATTGTGTGGTCTGCGCCAATGGATCTTAGAACCTCTAGTTTCTTCGTACTGTCTATAGCTGTCACTTCTGCCCCAAAGATCTTCGCTAGCTGTATCGCATAGGGACCTATAGTTCCCCCTCCACCAATGATTAGAACTTCCTGGCCAGATTGGATGTTCCCCTTTTTTAGAAGTGATAATGCTTCTAGTCCGCCAACAGGAACGGCAGCAGCCTCGTAAAAGGTCATATTAGCTGGTTTTATAGCAATTGCCCCTGCTTCAGGTTTTTCAGGCAAACATATGTATTCAGCACAAGTACCTGTACCGATAAAACCAGTAGCCGCGAAGACCTGATCACCTCTCTTGAATTCAGTTATATCCTTACCAACTTCTTCAATTACGCCCGCCAACTCCATCCCTAGTATAGTTATTCTCGTTGGCTTTCTGAAACCAATAAACATTCGCAAGATGAGTCGTGTTGTCAAAGGATATTCGAGTCGTCTCATCTCGCAGTCTCCTACTGTAACTGTTGTGGCATGAACTTTGATCAAAACTTCATTTTCTTTCGGGGACGGTTTGGGAACCTCCCTCAGCTGAAGAACCTCCGGAGGTCCATATTTCGTCCATAGAATCGCTTTCAAGAGTTGCCGCCTCCGAGAGTCTGAAGCCTCTTACGTTACTCCATTGTTATGACTATCTTTCCTAGGGCCCGTCCCTCTTCTAGCCGCCTTAGAGCCTCGGGAACCTCACTCAATAGATAGACCTTGTCAATTACTGGAACCACTTTCCCTGATTCAAAAAGCTCTGCAAGGAACTCATAATCATCCATCGAATCTTGATCCAAAGGATTGATACCATAACTCCTACTTCCCATTCTTGAAACCAGTGGACCAAGGATCAATGCTCGGAAAAGAGCTCGCCTGTTTCCTCCGACTATGATTAACATTCCATTGGGATTCAACACTCGTCGGTAGGAACGTAACGAACGACGCGCCACAGTGTCAAGAATCAAGTCGTAGCTCTCCCCAGTCTTTGTGAAGTCTTTCTCTTTGTAATCAAGAACGTGATCTGCGCCTATTGACTTCATCATCTCAAGCTTTATCGCGCTGTCGACTCCAGTAACTTCTGCTCCATAGTATTTCGCAATCTGAATCCCAAACGATCCCATTCCGCCCCCTGCCCCGTTAATCAGGACCTTATCTTCTGGCTGAATTTCTCTCTTTCCCCGAAGACTCTGCAATGCAATGATACCTGCTTCAGGGTATGTGGATGCCTGTTCGAAAGTCATGCTGGCTGGTTTCGGTGCTAGTACTTTTTCCAGTGCACATGCATATTCCGCGAAGGCACCATAGCCATTCGGGTACAATAGATCACCCATGACTTCATCACCTGGCTGAAATTTCGTGACGTTACTACCAACCGCCTCTACCGTTCCAGCTATGTCGGTTCCGAAAATCTTGTGCTTTGTCCTCATGGGTCCCCCGAGTCGACCTGCCCATGAGCCCCTCATAATTTCAAAGTCAGATGCATTAAGAGAAGCCGCATGAACCTTCACAAGAACCTGAT
>PJET01000067.1 GCA_002825515.1 Candidatus Thorarchaeota archaeon MP11T_1
GTGCTTCTTCAAATCATGTCATGGATCACGAATTACGGAAGTGGCTATCTAATGGCACTCATGGGGCAGAGGGCAATTTTTGACATTAGACAAGAGCTTTACAACCATGTTCAGGAGCTGTCTGAAGAATTTCATGATCATTCTTCGAGTGGTAGGATTATCTCAAGACTGACAAATGACGTGGATAGAATGAGTGAACTTCTTGGAGGGGAGTTAATCAATGCATTTGCTCAAATCTTCATTGTCT
Source organism: Candidatus Thorarchaeota archaeon MP11T_1 (assembly GCA_002825515.1). The sequence continues at coordinate 248 of PJET01000067.1, forward strand.
TCGCAATAGGTGCAGCTATGTTCTCAGCTGATTGGCGGCTTGCTGTCATCTCACTTTCGATTGTGCCAATATTGCTCATCACTACTATATACTTTAGAAAGGTACTCCGAGAAGCCTACAGAAGGACACGAAAAACAATATCAAATGTCACATCCAACTTGGCTGAGAGTATCTCTGGAGCAAAGGTGACCAAGAGTTTCGCTAGAGAAAGAATTAGTGCCGAGATATTTGCAGAATTGAATGAGGCGGACTATCAGTCAAATATAGACGCAGGGAAAGCGCAAGCCTCTTTCTTCCCTGTTATTCGGTTTATCAGCGGGCTTGGTACAGCAGTAATCCTCCTTTTTGGGGGAATGTTAATGCTTGATCCCAATCTAGTTCCTGTGGTCACTCTTGGAACAATAGTTATGTTTGTCCAGTTCAGTGACAGCTTTTTCCGCCCTATTCTAATAATTGCTAACTTCTACACATCTGTTCAGAGTGCTTTTGCAGGAGGAGAACGAGTGTTTTCGGTCCTTGATTCTGAGTCAGCAGTTCAAGACCACCCTGATGCTCAAATAATGCCTGAGATTAAGGGATATGTATGTTTCAACAATGTTACCTTTGGATATGTTGAAGGTCTCCTTGTTTTGGAGAACTTCAATCTAGAGATTAAACCTGGAGAAACAGTTGCTATTGTTGGAGACACAGGTGCAGGAAAGACTACAATCGTGAACCTATTGAACAGGTTCTATGATATCCTCGAAGGCTCAATTGAGATTGATGGCATCGATATCAGGACTGTAACACAACATTCGCTTCACTCGAGGGTTGGACTTGTGCTTCAGGATGCATTTCTGTTCATGGGAACAGTGAAAGACAACATAAGCTATGGTTGTGATGACGCAACTGAAGAAGACATTATTGCAGCTCTTGATGCGATAGGGGCTCGAAGAATTATAGAGGGACTTGAGAACGGACTTGACACAGAGGTTGGAGAGAGAGGAAACAGACTTTCAGAGGGCGAAAGACAACTGGTGAGTTTTGCTCGAGCTTTACTTGCAGATCCTAAAATACTAATTCTTGATGAGGCAACAAGCTCAGTTGACATCTATACTGAATACGCAATCCAGAAAGGGTTGAAAGTGCTTCTAGAGAATCGAACCTCAATCGTGATAGCTCACAGACTCTCAACAATAGTAAATGCAGACAGAATTGTTGTGCTTGCAAATGGTAAGATAGTAGAATCTGGTAAGCATCAAGAGTTGATGGAGCTAAGGGGCAAGTATCATTCATTGTACGAACTTCAAATAAAGCCAAGAGCAATTAAAGCGACTTTACAAATATAGGTGGGCTCCCGAAAGACAAAGGAGCCCGAATTATGTTTTCTGCTAATTCTGTGAATTAGTCATCAGGACTAACATCACCATGATTATAGAGAATGCTATCGGATGAAAGATACCAGAGATAATGAATCAAATTGGATTCTATCTTGTGAAGGTTGGTCTTGCTTTCACCCATTCTCCATCATTCCTCCCAGTCAAAGTCGTCAACATTGTCCCAAGCGTAGGGAAATCCTCTCATCGAGTGCTTCATGGATTTTAGCGACTTGAGACCCTTTAGACCTTTCATTGCACTTGTTATGGAGTCTGTGATTATTGGGCCTATGTCTAAGAAGTTGTCAAGTCCAATTATTCCGTTCTTTCCAATAATGATCTGTTTTCCATCCTGGTTTGAAACTACAACTCCAGATTTACTGACCGAAACCATGTTGTCATCTCCCAAGACAAAAACAGCTTTATCATATGTGAATACAAGTCCCTTTTCTTCGCTCAAGACAAGAAGAAGTTTCTTGTTCTTCGAGTCGGTTCCAAAGAATATCTTAGAGTCCTTCTTACTCTCAATCTTTGTCTTCTTATTATCACCATTTAGGTGCTCCTGAACTACAAATTCAATCTGCTTCGCCAAATCTTTAGCGTCTTTGAACCCCTGTTGTTGAATCTCTGAAATGTCAGCACCCTTAGATAAGTTCTCTAAAGAGGTGCTTCCAATCAAGATCTGTATGCCGGAGAGAACTCCAGTTATGGACTCACCCATTGCGCCCATGTCTGTTTCTGCTATTGCATCGACTGCAAAACTAGAGGGACCAGCGAAAGCGACACCAACACGAACTCCATCTTCGAGCAGGTAGACCCAAACGCAACCGGACTCCATTCTCACATAGGCTTTCTCATGTGAGATAATGTCAATCTCTTGTGTTGTTACCAGTACATTAGTATCAGGTGTTAATTTTATCATTATCATTTCCCTCCTAATCTTCCCAATCGAGTTCGTCCAGATTTTCTGGCTCATTATCTTCATGATCGAGTTCTTCAGCAAGAGTGTCTTCAAGATCATCCCTTGCGTCCTCAAGTTCTTCTGCAAGATTTTCTAGGTGTTCAGCAGCTTCTGCTGCTGCGTCCTCATCCTCAATAACATCTGATTCCTCTTCTCCATCTTCAAACTCAACATCGACGGTTGATTCACCATTATCATTATTGATAGAACGTAGTCTTTGTCTTTCAATCCTATGAGTCAACCACTGGGCAAGTCGGTAAGCTAGGCGTCCTTCCACTGTGACATAATAGGTTCCACGCACTTCGCCCTTGACTACATAGCCAGCTTCAATCAGGGGATTCAGATGGTGGGTCAATGAACTACCTGTCTTCCCAGTGAAGCTTTCGATATCATTGAAGCTCTTTCCACCAGTCTTAAGGTAGTCAAGAATTTTCAGTCGTTCCTCACTGCCAAGTGGTGCGACAATTGCGGCCACACGTTCAGGAGCTATTGACTCAATCTCCCGACGCTCCTCTCTCCGCTTCTTTGTCCTTCGATAGTCCTTGTGGATTCTTATGCCTGGCACTTTCAGACCATCAACATTTTTTAGACTCATCTCAATCTGATGGCCAAGTCCATCCATCATGGTTTCCAAAGAGTCCGTGAGGTCTTCAAGATCTAGATCAATCCTAGCAACTCGAGATTTTCGTGGAGGTCTCGGAGATCTTGATGTTCTCGCATGTCTTGCCTCGTCTCTGAGCCGTCGAAATTCGTCTCTATGAGGATGTCTACGTTCACCTTTGATCTGCTCCTCTCTCTTCAGAGCTTTCATATCGTCTACTTCTTTTTTCAGCTCTTCCTTTAATTTGCGAACTTCTTCGAGTTCTTTGCGAATAATATCAATGTCGTCGCTCATTATCTTTTCACAAACTGTAATAATGTACATTTTTATATAAATGTATTGTTTTACAGTAAATGTGTGAGGTGGCTGATGCTAGAAAGAACCGATAAGACTAAACTCGCAGGAGTATTATTGTTTCATGAGGTGTCATGCTAAGCATAAGATGGGGTCTAATAACTACAGCAGCGATTGTATTTTTCATCTCATTCTTTGCATTCTACAGTTATCCTCCCAGTTCACTTGATACTACCATCTGGATTAGCTATACTACATGTGTATCTCTTACTATTTCAGTTGGATTATCATTCATTGCTCTTACATATCTGTTCAGTAGAGGATGTCAAAGATTATTCATGATCGTTTGTGGTATGTTGGGTTACACGATTGTAGTGGGTTATTTTATGAACCCATTCAGATTTGGGGACATTGTTTATTCCGTGATGATTTTTGGAGTTCTGGCTGCTATTGAGATTGCATTTGTATTCACCCAAGGTGTTGCGATACTGGAAAATATGCGAAAAGCACTCTATGCTGAAACCAATTGAAAAATAATTAAAAATCTAGCAAAAGGCTTCTAGCCTATCCAGAGCGCGTTTCTACGACATATACTTATTAACTAGTCAACTAATCAAATTTTTACCTGCCGTCAGGGCGAGAAATGTTCAAGGTTCTCCATTTCTGGAGGTGGGTAATCATAGAGGTTTTAGAAAATGTCGAAGAAAAAAGCTGCTAAAGCTCCAAAGTACACATTTTTCGTAAAGAAAGCAATCCAAGACTTCGCCAAAGACAGTGGGATGATGGTGGGGTCAGACGCATATGATGCAGTCAATATGGCTGTACATTCGGCTCTAGCTGAAGCAGCAGAACGCTGCAAAAAGAATGGAAGAAAAACCCTGAAAGCCTACGACTTCTAGGTTGCTTAGTACAAAAAAACGGGAGGGCAGCATGATGCTGCCCAATTCCCCGTTATTTGATTCTCTTTTTAGTTCATGAATCCACATCAGCGTAGACCAAAGTCTATATTCGTTTAGTTGTGAATTACTTAAGCTGGTAATTGGCTTGGTTCGGAATGCTATCAATGTGAATCGTTCATGGGGCTTCTACATAACAGTACTGGTGACTATTGGTTTGGTTTCAGGTATTTTCCTTTGGCCGCTTACATTCTCCCCAGTCATCTCGGTAGCTGACTTGCCTTCCATCATGATCTTCATCTTAATCATGTTCTTCAGTTTGCTTGGTTGCGGGTTACCTGACAGAGAGAGACCTCATTTTCAGTTCCATTATCATGGAGAAGAGTTCCCTGTTATGCGAGAGATGAAAGAAGAGATAATGGACTGACTATCTTACGCCATGAGAAGATAATTAGAAGTCTGGATATTCGCTAGAATTGCGTTTCGTCTACTTTGCCTGTTCTTCCACACGAGGGGCATCTGAATCGCAGAGGGCCTATCCAGTCTACTAGTTCAGAATCTAATTTTGATCCACATTGACTGCAGAAGGGGGGAACACCGTAGGATTGCATAGGTTCAACGTATCCAGATGTCTGTGTGCTTGATGGAACGTCATCATACGAATATGTTCTCGTTGAAAATTCTTGAGTATGCTTCGAGTCTGTTCGCTCATTCACAATATTCACTATCTGAAATATGACAGCAAGGACACCAACACCAGCAATAGCGAATGGAATCCAAACGAACATAGATGGATGAGGACCCGGCCCCCAGTCAGGCCAAGCGTTGGCAAAATCTATGAAAAAGAAGCCCATCCATATTCCAGCAACAATCCAGATGGTGTAGATTCCGATGAATACTATTCGTCTACTGGTCGATTTTGAATCATACAAATCTCTCGAAATCCCCCTAACTCAATTATTTAGTCAACTGGTCCTCTATCTGACACCTTATAGACATTCTCAAATTTCGTAAGAAATGCATATACGAAATGAACATTATATTTGTCAATGAGTGTGCATGACTCGAAAGTTATTTGCTCGACGCAAAAGTTACGTCATCATTATTGTCACAATTATTGCTATTCTTGCATGGTCACCTTGGTTAACGGAAGAGTTAGCAATTACAGTCGTGCTTGGGTTTCTTGGTGGACCAGATCAAGAATATAACTATCTTGGGGATATGATACCATTGAGAGATGTCCCAAAGACCGTTGTCCGAGTGCCGTTTGGTGCACTCGTGTATTTCCCCTCAGAAGCGATGTTCATTGTCACAATCTGGGGAGGAGTTCTATAGCAGAAGAAAATGCAATGAAAAATGAGGAGAAATGAAGGAAACACCTTCTATCTTTCCACTTGGATTTTTCTTCGCCACATAACAAATACCAGGATAATTCCACTGGTTGTTCCAATAACGAATACTATTCCTCCTAAATGCTGCATTTGATTGAAAGATCCGGACGATGTAGACATAGTTGCCTCTGTTGTAGTGCTTGATGTGCCGAATTCGGCTTCAAACATTTGGTATTCTAGAAGGATGTCAGAGGTTTCCCAAGACCCTTCTGCTGTAGCCAAGACACCATTGTGTTTGCGATATGTCCAATTTTGCTTGATGTATACAAATCCTGGAATTGGAGTAGTAGGCAGTGGTATATACTCATCCGCTTCAGATAGAAGCGGGACAATCATAGCAATTGTACCGAGATGGATACTCCAATGCGTGCTGTTCTCAGATTGTCTGTATAACCTATATTCCAGACAAAGTTGAGTCATCAATGACCAGTTACCAATGGGCACTGCAATCCGTTGGTGTGATGAGTTTACAAAGAGAGGCGGGTGGATATCTAGTGTGCTCATGAACGGAATAAACTCTCCTCCCTCTTGTGTTAACATCGATCCCCAAGCCAATGGTACATCAGAAAAAGATGTGATGTTCTTAGGAATTTCAGGTACAGCATAAGACTTCAAAAAGATGAGAACATCTTCCATTACAACAGACCCATGTGTTTGATTAGTTAGTATTTCGATTAGTCTATACGAAAAAGACTCTCCTGAATCGATTCCCCAATCAAGCCCGTGATTTGTCATTGCAGTAACTAAGTCTATTGAAACAAAAGAACTTACAAAAAGTGCAAGAACTGTAATGGTTCTCACACTACGGGTTCGTTTTTTGTTTCCGTTCATTCTTTGATTAGTTTTTTAGTGAAATAGTATAAGCATTTACTCTTAAGCACACGGATTATTTCAACAAACAATTATCTGCTCAAATACAGTCCACTCTTGCTTGATTCGATTGGAATGCACTAAGGATTAAGAAGCACTTTCAGATTTCTTGTGAAAATGGGAAAATATTCCATCGAAACCGTAGGAGAATATCCTCTTAGCTTATTACTCAGAACTTTCAATCCATCTTCGTCCAGAGTACCTTGAAGGATTGCTATGGTTTCATCCTGAGTGATGTCTTCAAGATATATCGGCTTACTCATGGCTGACTTATTGGCTACACAGTGTTTTTGACATGCCATACACCCCATGAGGGCATTGTGTGCAGAATTTGGAATCCAATCCGGGAATTCCCCGCTGATCTCATTGTACAGTGTCACACATTTTCCAGCGTCTATCACAAAAGGATCGTTTCTGATAGCCCCTGTTTGACACTTATTCCGGCATGTTCTACAACTCTCACATTCTTCAAGCATCTTTACTTCAGTCCAATCATCCCTCTCAAACTGAAAATCGGTAAAGTATGCATAGAGGGTGATGAAGCTGCCAAATTCTTTGACATAAGTGATATTGTTTCTTCCATATCGAGCAAGCCCACTTCTTACAGCAAGTCTCTTTAAGAGAACGGATGGATTTGCTCTTTCTAAACGATATCCTTCCTCCATAATGATTTTCTTCTGAATTGTATTCACTATTTGCTTTTCATCCAGTCCCGTAGAGTAATACTGCGGAGGAATAACTAATTCATGGACAGTTTCGTTATAGTGAAAATTTACCAAGGCCATGGGAGTAAAAACAGCAAATACTATGATTGATTTTGCCTCTGGCATTGATTCTGGTAGGGAATAAGAAACGCCGGAAATATAGCTTCGAAAGATTCCATTATCACTAAGATACCTTCTCTCATCAATCGAACTAAAATCATCCTTCAGGTCTTTAAGATGAATAACAGAGATGACTCGAAACCGATAATTGGACTCAGGTATTAGGTCAGACCTTGTATTCATGATGGAAGAGAGCCTAGAGTATTGCCTTTTGAAGAGTGACATCAACGTAATTATCAGTTGGGTGGGTCTGCTCCCTACATAGAATAGCAACCAAAGGATAGAGAAGTCCTCTCTCCATCTCAGCCTGCATCTTCTTGATAGGCTTGATGATTTCAGGTCTTCCTGCGAAGGATGAGAATCACAGCAATGGCTATGGCTCCGATTGGTAATGCTAAGGCAAGTAGCATTGGATCAAAAACAAAATGATTTGCTGTAGTTGAGTCAGAGTCCTCTTCCATGTCTGTCCATACATTACTCTCATAGGAGTAGGTCCATGTATCATCATAGTGATTCTCAAAATCGAACATCCCGCCAAACAGGATTATTACATTATTATTCAAATCAAAAGCAAGACCAGCATTCAATCTGCCTGCAGGAGCTGTATTTGGATAACGTCGTGACCATGTGTTCAATGAGCCATCATAAACCCAAGTGTAGTCAACTGCATGATCCGCTCCATTCTCACCTCCGAACATTATACATCTCTGATTCACTGAGTCATAAATCATTGATGACCATTTCAATGCGTCGGGATTTCCGATTGGTGTCAACTCAGTCCAGTCGTTTGTTGATGTTGTGTATATCCAAGTATCATCCTGGTAACCTTCGGAAAATGAATTCCCACCGGTCATGACTATTCTATTGATGGACTCGTCATAGACCATGACATGTCCGTATCGTGCCAGAGGTCTTGTTGATGGAAAGATCTCGGTCCACTGTCGACTACTGCAGTTGAACATCCATAGATCATCCGTGGGCAGTCCAGTTCCTCCAAAACCACCGAAGAGAATCACAACATTCTCCTGGGAATCATATGCCATAGCATGTGAATCTCGAAACCCTGGATTGACAGATGTTGTAACTCGAGACCATATCTGAGTTTCACATGCAAACGACCATGTTTCTGGATTGGAGTCACCACCATAGAAGACGATTTCATTTGTTTCATCACAATAGACCATTGCGGTATTATCGTCAGAAGGAGGGGAGGAGGTCAGCTCAAGTTCAGTCCAATAGTTTTCAGCGTATGAATAGACCCATGTGTCGCCAAGAAAATGCATCCCACCTTCCACACTCAAGCCTCCAAAAATCACCGCCACATCGTTGTGGGGATCAAATGCCATTGCGTGTCCCATTCTAGTTTCAGGTTTGACTGTGATATTAGAGTGGATATATACTGCATCTGAAAAATAGAAAGTCTGGACACCAAGTACTATGACAACGAGTATTACGATTAAACCCCTGCAATTCAATTAGCTCTCTCCTAATCTCGCATTACGGTGTTGGCGAGTGGGAGTTCATTCAATATATGCTTGCTCACAAAAGCAATAATTCCATTGGAAAATGCTGAAAGATGCCTGTAATTTCGAAAAGAGTGCTCTGAAAATGAGTTTCATGTAACTCAATTATGGGCTAAGCTACAATTCTTGGAATTAATTGAAAAAGTAAGAAAGATAGAGGTGAGACCTCTATCTCTCAGCCTGGATTTTCTTGACCGCTTCGATGACTTCAGGCAAGACTGTGAATATGTCGCCGACTATTCCAAAGTCTGCAATCTCGAAGATAGGAGCTTCTGGATCCTTATTGATAGCAACTATGATATCGCTGCTACTCATACCTGCCAAATGCTGAATAGCTCCAGAGATTCCTAGAGCAATGTAGAGCTTTGGACAGACCGTTCTCCCTGACTGACCAACCTGTTGTGATGGTGGAAGCCATCCCAAGTCGACAATTGGGCGTGAGCCACCGATTGCTGCATCAAGCAGTTCAGCGAGCTGTTTTGGAAGCTCAAGATTTGAGGGGTCCTTGATTCCCACTGCATACGATGACGTCTGCTTCTTCGACGGATTTCATGCCCTCAACAGCCTCGCTCACCGATTCCAGCACTCGCGTCCGCACTTGCACAGCACTGATTGTCATTGGGACTCGCTCAATCTCGCCAGTTCTGGATGTGTCGGGCTCGAGAGGCTTGAACACATTTGGTCGAACTGTGGCCATTTGGGGTCTCGTGTATGGAGAAAGAATCTCAGCCATGATGTTTCCACCAAACGCAGGTCTTGTTTGTACGAGCTGTCGTTCTTCATCTATATCGAGCCCTGTACAATCAGCAGTAAGGCCAAGTGCCATCCTAGCTGCGACACGAGGAGCTAAATCACGCCCATTACTGGTTGCACCAAACAGCACAATTCCAGGTTTTCGCGGCGCTATCAGTGTGTTCATAGCAATTGTATAGGCATCAGTAGTATAATGGTCGAAGATTTTCTCATCAACAACAATCACTTTGTCTGCACCATGATGTATCAGCTTCTGAGCGTGCGCCTCAATCTCATGACCAACTAGGACTGCGACTATCTTCTCTCCTAGTTTGTCAGCCAACTCACGACCCTTTGCAATGAGTTCAAGACCAACATTACGAAGGCGTCCATCATTGGTTTCACAGAAGACCCAGACATTCTTGTATTGGGCAATAGCTTCCTTGTCAATGGTTTTCCTCTCAATCTTGATCGCATCGACTGGACATACCTCTTCGCATGACCCACAGAGAACACATTTGTCCAAGTCAAACTTGACCTTGTCCCCATCTTTTTCAATTGCGTCAAAGTTGCAGACTTTGGGGCAGAGCATGCACCCATTGCATGTATCTCTATCATAATGCAATGTCATCTTAAATCGCCCCCTTCTTTGCCAAGAACTCAACTAGCTCTTTCGCAGCAGCTTTCGGGTCCTCAGCTTCTATCTTGATGCCGCCCTTCTTCTTTTCAGGCGGAAAGACCTTTCTCACCTGAGTAGGCGATCCCTTGAGTCCGAGTTTGTCGACATCATATCCGAGTTTCTCAGCATTGACTTCCTCAAAGGGCTTCTTTTTCGCTTGCATGATGCCCATGATATTGGGAAGTCGTGGCTCGTTCAGCCCTTTTGTTGCTGTGAGAAGCACCGGCAACTTTGCTCGTATTACGTCATACCCCTCATCTGTTTCTCTATGAGTGATTATAAATTTCTCATCCTCACTCAGTTCAAGATGACGGACATAACAAATCTGAGGAACACCTAACAACTCAGCAATCTCAGGACCTACCTGAGCTGTGTCACCATCAATTGCTTGCTTGCCACAAATGACAATATCAAACTCCATTTTCTTGATTTGCTCAGCGAGAGTTAGGGCTGTGACCCAAGTATCTGCACCAGCAAAGGATCGATCTGTCATATGGATGGCCTTGTCACCACCCATTGCAAGCGCTTTGAGTAGTGCCTCTTTTGCTTGAGGGGGACCCATAGTGATGATGGTAACCTCACCACCATGTTTCTCTCTTAGTTGAATTGCAGCTTCTACAGCGAACTCATCAAAAGGATTCAGAATGCTTGGTACACCGTCTCGAATCAGCGTACCAGTTTCCTCATTCACCTTGACATCGGCGACTTCTGGCACCTGTTTCACAGGAACTATAATCTTCAGTGTCAGATTCTTCACACTCAATCGTCTGTAATCTGACGGTTTCGGAAGAATGTACTCGTTATAAGGAGTATGTCCTAAACATTACCAGAGATATGTTGGAGGATAGGTATGGCAGAAATCCTATTCATCTCAAGGCCCACCTCATTTTGTGTAAGTCCCATTGCGAGTCCAAGTATCTGCGGATAGAACAGGACTGGAAGATTATACTGTTCACCATAGGATTCTTTTAGACCAAGCTGCTGCAGATCAAGTTGGTTGCAGCATGCAGGACAAACGACCGTAACGAATGATGCGCCAGCCTCTTTCATTGATTTGAGCTTGTCTCGAGCGAGCCTTATCGCGAGATTTTCATCCACCGGTAAGACTGTAGCACCACAGCACTGTTTCCACAAGGGATACTCAATGACCTGTGCACCAGTGGCGCTCACAAGTTCATCTAGAATATCTGGAGTGATTTCAGTAACATCGGTAGGTCGAAGAACATGGCATCCGTAGTGAATCGCTATACCAACACCATCAAGGGGTTTTGTAATCTTCTTTCTTATGGAATCAACACCAACATCCGCATAGATGACCTCTATGAAATGACGTGGCTTACTTATGCCCTTAAACTCCAAACCGTTTTGTTTCAATTCTTTATTGACCCTTTCTCTGGTCTTTGTATCATGTCTTAGAAGGTGGTGTACGTCTTTTAGACTACCAAAACAACCATTACAAGGAGTGACGATATCGTGCCCAATTCCATCAGCGATAGCAAGTGTACGAGCATTCACTACCAACCAGCCCAAGTGGTCAATTGCTCTCAGATTTGGACTGCCACAACAAGCTACATCTTCCAAGTATTCTAGTTCTAGTCCTAATAGCTCTGCGACACGGCACATTGATGCTTCATAGTTAGGATAATTCGCAGGGACACTACAACCCATATAGAGGCTATATTTGGGCATGTCACTTCCCCTCCCTGACAAGTCTTCCTGTGCGTGTTTCACTAAGAATCTTTTTCACAGGTTCAGTTGATAGACCTG
>PJET01000068.1 GCA_002825515.1 Candidatus Thorarchaeota archaeon MP11T_1
ATGCGTTCATATGTTGATTGTTGATTATTGTTGACGGTTGTCGGATAAAGTGTCATACCATCATAAACGCAAATCTTGCTCGAAGGAAACTAGAGAAATTCTAGAAGAGATTCTCCATATGGACAAATCAGGATACACAATGATTGAGTTTGCTTCGATGTCAGCGAGGAAACCATCTGACAAGATACTGGACAATGGTACAACCAATCCTCTTCCTGGTAAGGAGGACTCCGGTACAACTGATCTAGATGATCTAGAATCTTACGAGCCAACCGAGAAGATAGAGTTCGAGGCAGCAGCTGTCAAAGATTGCCTCGAGAAGAAAAAGAAGAGGCGAAACTACATAGAGTTTCGACCAGATTACGTTACAACGTAAGCATGGAGGGGTCACCATGAGTGAGAAGGAAGAACTGAAGGAACTTCGGAAAGAAGTACAGGAACTCAAACATACTGTTTACACATTGAAGGACACAATTGTTGAATTGACTAGTAGACTGAGGGAAAGTACTGATGCAGGATCACCCTATGATTCCGGACAGTACAATATTTTCAGGGTAGGAAGCAATGTCCTTGAGGGGGATGTCAGTTGGAATAGACTTGTCAATCTTTTACACAAGGCAGATAGAGGCCTTACAGCAACTGAGCTGGCTGAGAAGTGGGGGAGGTCTCGTTCGAGAACCAGTGAGGTCTTGAACAAACTTGTTGAAGAGGGACATCTTGTGAAGTTCAGAGATGGACGAACAATTAGGTTCAGAACTGCAGAAGATTAGCTACAATTGATTCAATTCGTCCGGCGCAATTACTCTTAAGTGGGAGTTAGATATCTTCACATAGCAGGTCGCAAATTCAGGAGATTGTCCTGTTGAGAAACATTTTGCCAGATTCAGGCTCTAAGAAGAAAATGAAAGAGAGTATAGATACAGATGAAGATACAGATGACACTGTAATCTATACAAGTCTCCTCTTCGAGCTAAACATCAAAGCGCAAGATGCAGTACGGGAGTTCGCTCTTCATGATATTGATGATCGTGAAGGATTAGAAAAAAAGAGAATGGAAATGCATGATGCGTTTACAGAATTGTACAACGCTATTGCCACTTTCAATGAGAGAATCATGATTGAAGACTTTGACATAGCCTACTTGAGAAACCGAATTACACAGAGTGATGGAGAGGTCAAGCAACAGCTAGAGAGTGCACTGGAAGAAGTGATAACAACATCTCAGAAGAATCTGGCCGATGTCTGGATGTCACGCGTTATGGCTTGGCTCCACCAAGCGGCTGCTGCAAGTGGTCCATTTACAGTGGAAGAGAATGAAACTAGGTATCAGAGTGCGTCAAAACATCTGGCGGCAGTCTATACAATGCTTGAGAAGCCGTTCTCAGCAATACCACAGAAAATAGATGGTACTCAAAAACTCAGACGTGTTGCCTTAGGTGTTCAAGCATACAATCTTCTCAAGGAAAGCCATGAGGCTGAAGATGATGAACTGACATCCATTCTAGGGAAGAACAAGAGTGCAGAGGCCGAATTCTATGATGAATTCCTCAACGAGCTAATTGGACAAGAGAGCACATTCAGACAGGCTTTCAATCCATTTGATGAACTCCTCTGGAGAGACATTGTGAGTTCATTCATATTTGAACAAGCGACCGATCTCTATAATGAAGCGATTCCTCATTTTGGGAAAAAGCGAGAACACAAAGACAGGCTTTCTATGATCCAATCGTGGAAGCAGAACACAGCGGGTCTTAGTGAAGTCTACTTGGCAATGACTTACAATGACATTGCTGATGCTCAGATGCGTGCAGGGAACCTAGAGGATGCGTCAAAACTCTACCAGGTAGCCTCAGATGCATTTGGTAGAGCTGAGAAATGCTTCCGTGAAGTCATTGCACTCCAACCAAATGCTGAGCAGTCAAGGATTGATAAGGAGCAAAAGAAAGCTCAATCCCTGTTTTGCAGTGTTGAAGCAAATGTACAGACACTTACTGAATTGATTAAGGTAAACAACAAATCTGAAGCAAAATTAGTTTTGAAGGAGATTTTCAAACACCTACAGAGGGCAGAGAAGCTTGCAAAGACACGCGAACTCACAAGTGCAATTAAGGAAGAAATGAAGACATACACATTCATCAAGGAACAGCTCAAGAAGAAGAAAGCAAAGACTGCAGACATCAGTGGACTCATAGATCAGATAGTGTTTGCAAAGGATTTGAGAAAAACGGGGCTCATCCAGGATGTAAGTAAGTCTCTTGATGAGGCATCTGCGGTAATGTCATCTAATCCTGCAGATGCGCTTGATGCGATTCGAGAGGGATTGAATAGTCTAGGCATTCTTCTTAGCCTTGAGGCTGAGGATCAAGAGGTAGGTGAACTACGAAACAGGACTCTAGCGCTACTTAACAATGTCAAGTATATGATTCAGTTTCAGCTGAGTTCTCAACTTCAACATGGTGTGAAGTTCATAATGTCTAGAATTCTAGAGAATCTTCATGCTGCTGAAGCAGCATCCTACTACAAGGTCATAGGCGAGAAAAGACCAGCGGAAGAATTGATGGACCTAGGGAAACTTGCACTTGCAACAGCTTTTGCCTCAGAGGCACAGGTGTATTCCAGACAGTCTGAGCAATGGGCATTTAGAGCACAGATAGAGAGATTAAATGTCTTCCAGAAATTGGAAGATGAACTTGCAATGCTTGAGGAAGAGGACCCTATCGAGGATGCTCTCGAGATACATGATGGCACAATATCAAGAATAAAGCAGACAGTGGCATCTTTCGAAGCTGCAGCGAATGAACTGGATAGTGTTGTGGGTATAGACATACGTGCCAAAAACAATGTTGATGCTCAGGTAAGACAGCTACAAGGAGTTGTTATGAAGTTCAGAGGCGACCTTTCACGAATTCTTGGAGCAAAGAACGATTTCATTGCGGAGTATATGTACAAAACTGGAGAGAAGTCGAAGGCGAAGATGCACTACTCAGATGCAAATGACCAACTCAGAGAGGCAGTTGGGAACTACACTGTAGCAGCTCAGGTATTTCAACAGGTAGGTGACGCTCAAGCCGCTCAGACTGTTGACACTCGTGCAAAGACCACTGACCTTCTTGCAAGAAGTGTCTGGGACAATAGACAACGCATTGACAGAGACCAAGATCCGAGTGAGAAAGGTGAACCTGAACTGATAGCCCTCTACTTAGGTACGACCGGATGAAATATCTTACAACCTGATTGGCCACGTTTGATTATTACTAGCTATAGTGAGCTACAGTTGGCCTCAGCTCTTTCGTGCAGACCATACTCTTCATTGATGTCATGAAACTATGGGAGCCAAAGCTGCTTGTTGAATTACTCTCACTGTGTGAAGTCGTTTCGCGCAGAATGGCTGGAATTCAATTCCTCCTGCATGGTAGAACTTACTGAACCACTCAACAAAGTGCAGCCTCAGTGTGTGCATGAATGCAAGCAGTCCTTCTAGTATTCCTACAATTAATGAACCAATAATCGCACCTAGTAGAGGTAGGTGTGGAGTATCTGGTGCACCTGGAGTGTGTGGGTGGACATGGGCAGGAATAACCTCCACTCCGAGAATCGTCAGCTCGGGGAATGGTATGTAGATGATTGCTGGAATGAGTGTGAAGAACACTCCGCTCAAGATGATGTGAACTGTGTTCAATGCAAAGATACGAGCATAGCTCACAGTGTGGCTGATCATGCCAATTGCGTATTCAAGGAACAGAACTACACCATCCATGCCACCCTTGAAAGAAGCAAGAGCCATGATGACCATTGGCACTATGAATGCACTTAGTGAGAAAATCAATGGAGATACAGGTATTGCAGGATATATTCCATTGTTACCTATCCCGTATCCAATGCCAGCAATTGGTACCCAAAGATTGACCTGTCCGGTTGCGCTGAACCAATCACCAACGCTGTTGTAGCTCACACCGAAGAGCAAGTTGATGAAACCATAGTAAAGCCACAGGTATGATACACCAACAATGAATGAGGACATCTCACGATGTTTGTACTTGTTGTAGATATTGAGAATAATTCCCAGCATTATATGGATAGCACCAATCTCGATTGAGAGTTTAAGCATGTGTTTACCCCTGTATGGATTAACAATCATGTGTCCGTGTCCGTCATCTATGTAATGGGCAAAAGTCGGCCATAATGGTTCAAACACTGTTTCTGCCCCAAAGAAGCTTCCAAAGAGGAATCCACCTATTATTGCGAAAATCCCCATCATGATTAGACCTTCGGCTCCTGATTGGATATATCCCATAATCACGCCCCAATCCTGACCTTTTCTCTTAGCTCGAAGGGCTGCAAGGCCAATAAGTAAAATCAGAAAGCCCTGACCAATGTCAGCGAATACTAGACCAAATATCAGTGGAAATGAAAGGAACATTAATTTTGTAGGGTCCAAGTCATGCCTTGATGGAAAACCGAATGCCTTCATGACATCCTCTGTTGGCTCCATCACTGAAGGGTTTGAAATGTAAGAGGGTGCTTCGTGTTCAGCGAAATCAGGTTTGTCAAAACTCACCTCTAGGGCTGAACCAACCCTTGTCCTAAGAAGGGACTCGAATTCTTCCTTTTTTCCTTCAGGAATCCATCCCCACATCTTGATTGCCTGGTCAGTGTAAACAATATAGCTCTTAATGTCGACGCGCCTGCTTTCGATAAGAAGAACTTCCCAGGCAGCCAGAATCCTATTGCCCCATTCAAGGGCGATGTGATCTTTCCTTACTGCGAGCTGTTCAAGCTCTTTCTCAAGTTCAGCCATTTTTTCAAAGGCTTCTAGAGCAATTTCCTCTGGTTTACCTACAGAACCCTCAGGAATAGTGAAGGCTTCATATTGCATTGCAGAAAGAATCCGTTCAACAGCTTCCTTTAGCTCTACAGGCACAGTAATGACACAGCACGCGCCCCGTTTTAGGGGGAGGGTTCTGATTGAAAATGCACCATCTGTGACTTCACCAATGCTCCATACCAGTTCGGATTCTCTACCAGATGGAACAAAACCAGCAGTTGTGAAAGTATACTCGGTTGTTCCAATCAGGCTTGGATCTACGCCCAGTGGTTCAAGAGACCTGGCTACATCAGCGATGCCTCTCTGACGCTCCATCTCTAATCGTGCAACTGTTGACTTCGAATCGATATCAAGAACTTCTTCCTCAACTGCAGTTATGACCTCTGAAGCGAGATTCAAGGAGTTCTCAAGAGTTGTGTCATCTATATTAATCAAGATTCCAGTCTTTCGAGAATAGTCAATGTCAAGTGATTCTAAAATTCTTGTCAACCTCTCATGTGCAGAGTAGACTGTTTCCTCATCCCGGGTTCGTTTGATATCGACAATTCCTGCTTGTTTCCGAACGTCAATGAATTCAAAGAGCGAAAAATCTTCTATTGCCATCAGAACTTGTCTTTCGAGGTCTCTATGGGAGACCACCTTGGCCACAATCATTTCCTGAGGACTCATTAAGCCCATAGCGCCATCACCATGAACACAATCAAACGGGACCAGCATCCAGTGGTCCGTTGATTTGTGTAAGTAACGCATGCCTTACATGCCCCAAATAACCTTTGCTACTTGAACGTGAACAAGATAATCAAAGGTCAATGTTTATCAAGGGGAGATATTGGTGATGCAATACTATCGTGTACTTAGAGGAATGTGCCCATGAGTTCAGCACACGATGAAATCGACCAGATTCATGAGACAGAGAAGGCAGCTCGAGAAAGAATCGAAAAAGCAGAGAAACGTGCTCGTAAGATTCACGAGGATGCGGATGAAGAAGCCAAGATGCTTGTTGAAAATACTGAGCGAGAAGCTAGACAAACAGCTACTAAGATGCTTTCAGATATTGGAAGTAAAAAAGCCGAGATTGAATCATCGGTATTGAAAGATACTGAAAAGAAGATCAAGAAGATGGAGGCTTCCGCACGGGAAAAGAGAGATGATGCTTATCAGAGCGTCGTGAAGATGTTACTGGGGGAGGTATAGTACAATGAGTGGCATCGACAACATCATTGAGATGATCAACACAAAAACATCTGATAAAGAGAAAGAGATTCTAGCAGAAGCAGAAAAGCAGAAAGAACAGAAGCTCAGTGAGGCTAGGGGCAGGGCAAAAACCAAAGCTGACGCGATAATTGCCAAAGCTGAGGCGGAATCGAAAGCTGAGGTTGCACGATATGAGGCGAGCGCCAAACTCCAGTCCAAATATCAGCTACTCGAAGCCAAAGAAGCACTGATAGAAGAAATCATCTCTTCTGCTAAGAAACATCTGGAAGATATAGTGGGTAAGAAAGCCTATGAGAAAGTGCTCGAAAGACTCGTAATTGATGCTGCAAGCGCTCTTGAGGAATCCAATCTAGAGATTGTACTTCCAAAAGGACATAGTTCACACATTACAATCAAAACTATTGAGGACACAGTATCCAAGAACACGGGTGAGAAGACTAAGATCTCAATTTCAAAGGACACTATTAGAGCGACTGGAGGCGCAATCGTAAGAAACACCGAAAACACTCGATGGGTTGACAACACATTCGAGGCTCGATTCGAGCGTCTAGAGAGTGCAATACGAGACAAAATCTCTGAAATCCTATTCAGTACTGATAAGAAAGAGTAAGAGTAGAGAGTGGAGGAAGACCACCTCTACTATGCCATTTTTGACTTCTTCAGCCAATCAGGCTTGGTATGTAACCTACTAGCAGGAATGCAATTACGAACCCGTAAATAGCTACTACTTCTATAAACACTACATATAGGATACTCTTTCCAAAAGTTTCTGGTTTCTCAGTAATTGCTCCGAGTGCTGCAGCTGAAGCTGTACCCATTCCGATTGCGGCACCAACACCAGCTAAACCTAGAGCAATACCTGCACCAATTGCCAAGCCCAGGATACCTAGACCTGCACCTTCGGTTGCTTGCAGTGGTTCAAAACCTGGGGCGGATGGTGTTCCAAGTGCCCTCAGGACTGTTGAGGCATCAGCCATGGTTATCACTGATATTGCTAGGGCAAGAAGAACTACCCCAAACAAGAACATGACCAGGCTTGTGATTCGATTATCGAAATTCATGTGATCTTTTTCCTCCAAATCTCACCAGATAGTTATCATCCGTCGGATGTCGTCAGCAGGTTCCTTTCTCTCAATCCCAACAGCTATGGATCTGATGTTTCTAATCTCATAGTATTTGAGATTGAAGAATCCTGTAATTGTACCTAAATGGAATGGAAAGGCTGTAAGTTGAAGCTTGACTCTCTGAGCAATATAATCTTCGATTGTCAATTCAATCTGTGATAGATCATTAGTGTCTTCATAGAGTCTAGCAAGTCTCCCACTCAAGTGGGAATATCGAGTAGCATCTAGTTTTGTGAACACTTCCCTCCAAGAATTGACGTTCTTCATGGACTCTGTGATTTCTCGGGTGAGTGCAAATCGTATCAAAGATTGTTCTATCGCACCAGAGTCTAGTTGAAGAATTAATGCCCGTAAGATTGTAAGCACATTCCGTAAAACCACCCTGGTTACAAGAACATCCAGAACACGACTTTGGTCTTCTTTCGAGAAGTCTTTGAGAGCAGTCACTACTTTCTTGAGGTACCATTCTTCAAGTGCTACCTCGAGCGGTGCTGTTGAGTCAAATTCCTCGTATTTTGGAAGTTTTGTCAGGAGTGCCACTTTCATATCCCTGACAGGAATTAAATCGATTAGCTTGCTCACTGAACCTGCGTCCACAAGCATGGAAAACTGATCAACCTGTTCGGGAGATAGCGGTACTGAGAATCGAAGTATCTCATCCCTATCAAGACCCACATGGACACCTCGAATAATCGACTTGATGCTTTCTGCAAGAAACATCTCAAGGTAGGTCTTTGTGAAAGACTGAACTTTTCCAGTTATTGACCTTGAGAGATTCGTGCTCACTTCAGCGAAATCCTTGGAGAGAATCAATGCAAGATCCTCAGGAGTTGGTCTTGATGTTGATGACTCTCTGCTGATTACCTGACCATAATAGGTGCTTGAAAGAATCTTGATGAAATCCTCGTAGCTCTTACTCTGCAGTAGACTCTCATATGTTCCAACTGAAAGAAATCGAGACTTCATGCCTCTGATTCTCGCGTTGACAAAACCATATTCGTTCGCAGCTCGAGATGCCATCATGATTTTTTCTGCCTCTTCTCTATCCGGTGAGGACTACAGACGGGGTTCCAAGTCCCGATATAAGCTTGACGAAGACGCTTTTTCAGATATTAGTGGAGTAGAAGAATTCAAATAACTAGCAACCCACAACCGATTTGTTGGTCAATATGACGGCGCCTAGTGATGACTACATCAATCTTGGAAGCCTCTTCAGAAGCTCAGCAACCGTAACATTCGTCATTCAGATCGTAGCGGTCATTATGATGATTGGTTCGCTGTCTGCTTACTATATAGGCGACATTTTCTTCGCACTTGGCGAGGATCTTCAGATCCTTGTTCTTCTAGTTGCGAGTATCATTTCATTAGTGATCTTTCTTGCAGCGATGAGTGTGTTTATCCGTTTCTCAAGACGGATTGGAGATGCTGTCGTAGGACCTGGAATTGAAGAAGTAAGGATGAACACGCCGAGGGTGAAGACTGTAGTTGCAGCCTATGCGCTTCTAGTTGCATTGATGGGAATTACAGGAATCTATACTTGGTATCTCATAGATCTGAACTTTCTTGCTCCGTGGGCGGCTGGACTAGGTTCGTTGTCCATGAGGCTTTTTGGAATAGCACTGGGAGCTTTCTTCATCGCTCTGTGGATACAAATAATCATTGCAGGCGTTGGAAGAAGCGCAACAAAGGTAATCATAGAAGTTCTTGATGCTGACGATTCCGAGTTCCTTGAGTGATTCACCTTTTCACTCGTCTTCAACGGGTTCGGTATCAGTGGATTCTAAGTCAAACCTCACATCCTCTAGAATCTCTTCCATAGGAGGCATGTACATCTGCGGTTGCTTTCTTTGAGAGTCCATTCTATCAAAGTAACCTATTGTGATGTAGACACTATATACACCAAAAATGAAACCTGCAAGTGCACCAAGCAAAGCACCCCACATAGCTCCAGATTGACCCCATATTGATTGTCCAACAATCTGACCAACAAGAAGTAGTGCTATGACAGCACACGGGAGCTCAGAACCAACAGCAATCCAACGACCCATTCCACCCCAAGTACTTGCTTGACGAGATTCATCCTTACTCGGTTCGCTCATAATTCAACACCTGTTCATAGTGCAATATCTGTTTTGGTGAGTTGGTGAAATGCACCATGGTCAACGTTTTTGTGAACGTTTGGAACATCTAGAGTAGAGGAAAGAACGTTGGAAGTACATGTGACCTATGGTGACGGAAACATAGTACTCAATATCCCAGATGATAATCTAGCCGGAGTTATAGTACCCAAACCTACGAAAACAA
>PJET01000167.1 GCA_002825515.1 Candidatus Thorarchaeota archaeon MP11T_1
ACTATTTCTTTGGCATAATACAAGTTATTGTAGTTTGGACTAGAGTTGCAAATGCTCTTTTTCCCAAATGATGAGAATTCATTGCCTTTAAACGAAAATGTTATACTACAAGCTGATAACAATCAGTCAGTGACTTGAGAAATGACGGATGGAACAACACCTGAAGAGAGTAAAACGCAGGATGTGCTACATTTTACCCCCACATTATTAAAAATCATAGATTCACCTCAAGCAATAAGACTGCTTGAAGATCCGAACTATTACATAATAATTGAGATTCTGCGAAAACGCCCAATGACAATCCGAGAGATTGAAGATGCATATAGTTTGAGAGCTGCGGACCACGAAACTGTCGGTTCGAAGTCCTATAACACCATCTACAGATATCTCAAGGCTCTGGAGAAGGAGGGTCTGGTGATACCTGGAGGAAAGCGGGTTGAATTTGGAAAGACTGCATCTGAAACGCTCTTCTCGCGAACAGCTAAACTCTTCCATTATGGAAGCTTTCCAGATATGTCCAAAGATGGTTTGGATTTTGCTAATAGAATTATAAAGGGACTAATGCTTGCATATGGGGGTTCCAAAGAAACAGAAGCTTGTCTTCGTGAAGTGGTCAAAGAAATCAGTAGAAGAATGAACGATGCGATTACGAAAATAGCGGAAGCAGACCATAAAGGGCAACTAGGTGATATCATGTCAGGGGAGTGGGAAATTATGATCAAGACTCTCGATTACATTGCCTTTTACGGGATTATTTTGAACCACCCTGAACTAGTAAAGAAACTACAAGATTGCTTCTAGTCAAACTGGCAAGTATGGAAATAATCTGTTTCTACTTCAAGATGCTGCACAAAAAACCTTCAATCAATCATCACCACATTATGAGTTTATTTTATCAATTATAGATAACTTTATATCATAATATGATAATTCATTATCAAAATGTGATAATAATGATGGCTAAAAAGAAAGAATGTGACCAGTCACACCATAGGATAATCACACAAGACTGTTCTCAAGATTATAGAACTCCTAGAGAACAGTCTATAGAGGACAAAGGTCATGTGCCAATAGAAAGGAAACATGTACAACAAATTACACGACATCACAAATGGATGACTGGAAGATCAGCTGTTACAGTACATCGTTAGGGCACTGGTTTCGTACTGTTAGAGTTACAGAAACATGATTGTGGTTTGTACAATCTGGGAACAGGAGGTCGTAAGTTCGAAGCATATTCGACCTGTAAGTTCATTCTGAATCAAACATTAGACAGTAGCTATGATCATAACCGTATATGTGTGGACTGTCTCCGCGGTCCGTACCCTGCCAACATGCAATAATCTCCTTTTCAAACCTAAGAACTTCAGATAGTGCATGAGCAATGTCCCAAGCCAAGAGTGTCATTGGTCGAGTCTTAGTGGCTCCCAAGTTAAAGACCTCAACAATCACCTTGGCTCCAGGTTTCAGGAACTGACGCAGCTTTCGAAAAATGCTTTGAATCTCATCAAGATAGTTCTGATATGTCCCAGTTTCTTTGAAGCCTGAAAGTGGATTCTTTGTTTCATCACTTCTCATGAAGATAGGAGATGTAAACACGAGGTCTAGGTCAGGTAATCCAAGCCTGTCTAGGTTCCGAGAGTCTCCAAGAATGATATTATCCTTCATGGCAAGCTGAGAGCGGATATACTCGTACCGTCGTTCGTCAACTTCGATTCCTGATGGAGTTCGACCCATTTCCTCAGCGACAAGCAGAGTTGTCCCCAAACCTGCAAAAGGATCGAATACCGTGTCACCTAGTTGAGTGAACTGATTTATGAAGAACTCTACAAGTGCTTCCGGACTCCTATTGTCATCATCGTGAAACTCTTCAGGAATCTGACGTCGTTTCAAATATGGGAGATTGATGTATGTCTTCAACAGCATAGCAACTCCTCAATGAATTCAATGCAGAGTGCCTCTTCAGGGACTTAAAAAATCGAGTTTCGTTATGTCTATTTTTATATTCTTTTTCGTTTCAAATCTCATAACGAGTCTGCAGTCTTTTTAAATCAGAGCAGAATCACATGTCTTGTGGTAGATTAATAGTGACAGAAGAGAGTGATTTGGGGTCACTTATTCAAGATGTGGAGAAACTTCGAAAACAATTCAATCGACAAAGAATATACCTTGGAGTGCTGAGTATTTTCGTACTCCTATTGTTGGTTCTTTCTTTCTGGAATAATCCGGATGAATTCATTTTCATTGCGATGATTGCCATTATTATTATTCCAATAGCTTTGATAATCAACACATTGGAACAACGCGGATTATAATTTCAGCGTCTTGTGGGTTCTATCAAATCACATCTGGTTTACCGCATTCTTCTCTAACTTCTCCAGATTCTCTCAATTTTCTTCTCACGATTGAAATGAGCCATCTCTCCACCAATATTCTTAGTTGTACCACTCCAGATAGCTGCGCCCTCACTAATGCCCAAGAAAAGAGCCGTAATGATGCCACATAAATCTCCAACTAGGACCAGACCGATGAACCCAAGCACGAATGAGGTAATGACTGTCCAAATTCCTGCAAAGAAAAAGAACCACTTCCTTTTCGGTGGTGGTGCTAGCAGAAATGTTTCGTAGTCGATCTTTAATGTAGGTTCGATATACATACCACGACTCATTCCGTCGATACGAATTCCGGTCCATTTTCCAGCAATCAATCTGCCCAGAGGATAGAAGAAGAAAGTGGCAGCCAGTAAACTACCTAAGCGCCTTAAGAAAATCCACCAATCCGATGTTTTCCAAATAAGAAAAGCGTTCCAATCTAGAGGAACATCAAGCAGTCTGATATACCAAAGAGTTGGGCCAAGTGCACCAATCAGAGTTAGCAGAAGGATGCATGGCCAAAGCGGATAGGTACGTCCCCTTTTTTCCTTGAACAGGACATTTCTAATTCGGGCGGCTTGTTTAACTTCTGCAATTTCAGGACTGGGGCTGCGTTTAATCTCTCTTACAATCCTCCAGAATTGTTTTCGGACTTCAGGAGGTGTGTTTTTGGGGTCCTTTGAAACAATCGCCTCAATCTGATCAAGCTTCTGAAGAGTATCGGACATTGCAGCAACCCATGTATTGTATAGGCGGATTGCCTTTCAATCCTAACATCAGAGTAATGGTACTGATAGATGCTGGTCTTAGGTGATTAAACAATATTCGTGAGGTCAGGTTTCATCTGGTTCGTTATTTGTCTGAATTTCAAAACATCAAGCTTCTATTCGAGTCCCAATATGATAATAGTTGAAGTCACCACAAGTAGACCATATTATTGGATGTACTTTTCTAAGGTCCAATTTGCCATCAATCAAGGTATTGGAATCTGCATATGACCTGATGACTTTTCCAATGATTCCCTCATTAAGATCATAGTCGATTATTTGTTCGACCTTGCATTCCATGTTTAAAGGACATTCTTTGATCATGGGAGCTGTTTTCAGTTCTCCATAGAATGAGTCGAAGAGGGAGGACTTGTCATAATCACGACCAGATTTACTTCCACATAGCTGTGTTTCCTCAAGAAGAGATATTGAGGGAATGTTTACACTGAAAGTCATGTTTTCAATGATACCAACTCTTGTGTAACGTTTTTTGTATAAACTAAAGAAAACATGTTTACCAAAATTGAATGGGGAGATGTACCCAATGACAAGATAGTTGGGTTTGTCATTTACCAAAGCCCCGATCAACGCAACTGGTAAAGGGTTGAGAATGTTCCCATTGATTTCGTCTTTCATCTTTATTGACCTCTGTAATTTGGAACCGGGATTCTATGCATCCCAGCTGAAACCATATGCCTCGGAGAAGGCAATCTCAGTTAGCTCTCTTGTGGATCTTGGAGAAGGAATCTCATCTGGAACCCCTAAAGTTATCAAAGCAACAATATCAGCGGTTTCAGGGATTCGAAGAGCTTGTTTGACTGCAGCTATGTTTTGACTGTTCCTAGAATCAAGCATAGCTACCCAGCATGAGCCATACCCTAGAGCTGTAGCTGCTAGAACAATATGTTCTGTAGCAATCATTGTATCTTGAACGTGCCACATGGAAGGGTTTCCCGGACAACATGAGCTTGCGCGATTAGCTATCGCCATAATCACTGCTTTAGAATGTTCAATGAATTTTTGTCGACCTGCGACAAGTGAAAGTAGAGCTATTGTTTTAGGATCTTTTACTACTATGTATCGCCAAGACTGTGTATTGTTTGTTGAAGGTGCGAGTCGGGCTGCTTCAAGCATCTGAGTGATGTGCTCATCTGGTATCTCTATATCCTTGTATTTTCTTATACTCCTTCGTTTCTTCACGGTTTCGAAGAAGTTCGCCGTTCGAAGTTCACCATTTACTCCAGATGAAGAATCATTATCACTTATCATGTGAACCACTTTAGTATTGGATGTCCAATATATAGGATGTCCGATATATAAATTGTCTATTCAACGCATTTTTGCAGCTTCTTTGTGGTCAAATCCATCTCATTCAAATCATACTTGATTCGCCAGCATTCAGCATTCCATCTCTATGTAAAGACAATTAGTATTCCAAACATCGGATGTCTACTACTCCATCGTCTGGAAGATCGAAGGCGTATCTGATTGTCTGGTGGACTCGATTCGCTGGTAGTCCAAACCACCAGCGGGAGTAGGTCACATTCATCTCAAGTTGAACATTCAATTCGTGACCATCAAAGTTGTCACCATTGATATTCACTAGAATTAACTCTAGAGAGAGTCCAAAACTGACCGAATTTACTTCAGGGTTTTCGTTGAGTGTGAAGGTGAGTCGGTTTGGAGACCACCAGCCATCTTCAAACTTGTTCACCATGTCAAAATCGTGAAGATAGAAACTGAAGGTACTATTACGAAAAACATCTTGGACAGCATAGACGAAAGTTGAGAGATCAACACTGGAGTCATTATCTTTGAA
The DNA here is from genome assembly GCA_002825515.1 of Candidatus Thorarchaeota archaeon MP11T_1. Next base: position 4,959 of record PJET01000167.1, read on the forward strand.
CCAAAAGAGAAGAGTGATTTCCCTTGGTATAATATGATGATGACCTGAGTGATTTACTGGGAAAACAACAAAGAAACTGAATGGGTTGAAGGTCACTCCTTCGCTGATATTGTAGAAGTCAACTGATTCTGGAAAGCTATGAGTGAATGTTGGTTCAGAGAACCTGTATTCATGCCCTGCAAGATTGATGTCAACTATGATCACGCTAGAAATAACAATAGCAGAGATGACTAAAACTAGTACTATTCTCCTTATTTTCAATGGATTATTGATAATCTCACTCCCTACCATTTAATTGCGTGTTCACAACAACGTGAAGTAAATTAAGCAAATCGCTGAAAAAAAGATGAAAGCCACATCGTTGATATCTAACAGACTCGCTTCAATTACGATCTTTTTGTTTCTTTTAATTTCCCAACAGATTTGGGTCGATTATGTTTCTTCTTTATATGAGCGTCTTGAGATGGTGTTGGTGATATTCCAAGCATCTTTCGCCATGCTCTCTTTCCAGACTCGTCAAGGTCTTCTGCTATAGTCTGCATGATTGCTACTACCTTGAAAGCTGTTTCGAGATCGGTTTCATCCTCATCCAAAAGTACTCACACCTTGATATTGAAAATGTGACATCCAGTGGTATTTCTAAAGCAACCTGAGTTCTTAGACATTGTGTATCTATGCTAAAGTGTTTGTTACAGGTAAGACAATAGATGGTTCAGATGTTATAGATATGTTACTTCTCTAGAAGAGCCTTAATCCGTTTCACTCCGTCAATTGCATCCGGACTGTAATCATCTGCTCCTAACTCTTTAGCAAGCTCCATAGAGAGAGGTGCACCGCCCACGATTAGTTTTATCCTCTCCCTAAGACCAGCTTCTTGAAGTGCTTTTTCAACTGTAGCTATCTCTCTCATGGTCATCGTGAGCAAAGCACTGAGTGCAACAACCTTGGCTTTTGTTTCCTTAACAGCCTCAACGATTTTCTCAGGTGGGCAATCCGTGCCTAAGTCAACCACTTCAAAACCTGCAGATACGAGCATGGAGATTAGGATGTTCTTCCCAATGTCATGGTTGTCACCCTTCACGGTAGCAGCGACAATTGGGGACTTCTGTTCAACATCGTCAGACTTCAAATACGGTTTGAGTGCTTCAAACGCTGTCTTCATAGTATCTCCTGCTAGGACAAGCTCAGCAAGGAAATACTCATCATTCTCGTATCTTTTTCCGACCTCTTCCATTCCTGTTGTAAGCGCCTTTAGGATATCTTGTGGGTTCGTACCAGCATCGATTTGCTGTTGAACAGCGTTAGCCACATTATCGATATCAAGTTCGATTATTTTGTTAGTTACATCTTTGAGGTCCATTGTTGTCTAGCTCCGAATTCAATATTCATGACTGTTAAACGACGTAATATTCCTTATTTTCTGTCATTTTCTCAGACTTTTCAAAAGAGGGGTAACACAATCAAGGATATATTAGGTAAAGCACCGCGAGAAACAGACATGAATGATTCAATACGCGAAACCCTGAGTAAAAATCTTCACGAGAGGAGAATGGACTCAAAAGACCCAGAGAGCTGGTATGAACTTGGGGGAATTCTTTATGATGATGGGGACTTGAAAGCGGCTGAGGTCGCATTCCAAACAGCATTGGACCTGAACCCTTGTTTTGTTGATGCATGGCGAGATCTAGGAGCTGTATTATTTGTCCAAAATCGCTTCGATGACGCTGAGCAAGCACTCAAGGGAGCATTGGAACACAATAATGATGAATCAGATGTGTGGTATAACCTTGGATGTGTCTACAATGCTATAGATCAGCTTGATGATGCAGAGCTCGCATTCAGAAGGGCATCTGAGCTAAATCCAGAGGACTCTGATACATGGTGTAATCTAGGAGTGATTCTATCTAATCTTGGAAGGACCGAAGAGGCTGAAAAAGCTTTGAAGAGGGCTGTAGAGATTCGACCAGAGCACTTTGTTGGATGGTTGAACCTGATCAATTTTTATGAAGACGAGGGACGAAGCAAAGAGGCTGAAGAGACTCATCAATATGCGCTTGAACATATACCCAATTTTGATCAGCTTCTCGAGGATTTAGCGGATTATATTGAGGATGTACAAGAGGAATAGATCATGTCTGAATCCCAAACTCATCTCGAAACCCCTCCTCAAAAAATCACACTTGAACGCGTTTCTACTGAAGGTCTGATCCTAGATATTGGTGGGGGTGGAGAGGGTCTAGTATCAAGGATTGAGGATGGAAGGGTCTGCGCACTGGATATCAGAATGAGTGAGGTCAGAGAAGCTCAGATTCATGGTAACTTGTCAAACTGGTTTGTCGCAGACGGTAGTCAGCTTTGTTTCAAGGACTCAGTTTTCGATACTGTGACACTATGGTTCTCACTTGGTTTTATGAGTGATTGGAAAACAAAACGTGAAGTCCTTGGAGCAGCATATCGAGTTCTCAAGAATAATGGTAAATTATCAATACTGGCAAGTCACATTCCGGAGACTGGTGATAGCCTGATTTTCTGGGCTACTTTTACTTTCCCAGATGGAACTCGTTCCAAGATTGGATATGGTCTGAGAGGGAGACAGAATCAGACTCTTCCAAGAGTGTTGGAGGTCATTTCGGAAGTGGGATTTAATCAACACCAGTTTGAAGACCATGGCGAATGGTTCAAAGTTGAATCGCGAAAGTCGTAGGTATTTAATCCAAAACCTTAAAGTACAGACTCAATTCTGAGCGGACAGTCACAAGCTAGGTGAAAATGATGAGCCTTGCAGTATGGTGGAGACGCGGCAGCAAACCCGGTCTAATCTTAATGCTTTTAGGAATTGCGGGTTTTGTCCAGATACCAATAATTTGGCATGCACAGGTCTACGTGAGTGTTCTAAGTGCAGAACTCCAGATTTTGGTTTCTATCGGAGTCATGGTAGTTCTTGGCGGATCCTACATACTCATGGCTGAAGCCATGTATCGATGGGCACATATCATATCGAAGAGAAAGACACGCAGACGTCAGCGAGGAAAAACTAACTGGATTGGTAGGCTCTCTGCATTCGCTCGGTCTAAAACAGATCTACCTGCATTTGTGGGTGTAGGCCTCTTGACCTGTGTTTTCTTCTTGTTCTATTTTGTCCCATTCGGTTTTGCAGATGCTGGTAGTCTTCCATCATGGATTGCTACACTTGCGTTCCTTGACCCATTATTCGTCTATATTCTTGGAGTCAATGCGGCAGCAATTGCGACTGCCTTTGTTGCGAGCTATATGAACTACAAGATTAAATGAAGATAGTTTGGCAGCATCTCAAATCTTAATAATCGTATGAAGCGCGTATTACATTGAGGTGCATTTCATGTCAGGTTTGGAAGTAGGAAGTGAGGCTCCAGAGTTTGTACTCTTGGAAGCTCCAGGAAAAACTGTCACTTTGAGTGAAGAGCTCCAGAAGGGACCAGTAGTGCTTGTTTTCTATCCAGCAGATTTCTCCTCAGTATGCCAAGAGGAGCTTTGTAGGTTTAGAGATGTGCTAGCAGACTATAATGACTTGGGAGCTAATGTGCTGGGAATCTCAGTGGATGGCATTTTCAGTCATAAAGCCTTCAAAGAAGCCAACGACATCCAATTTCCTCTACTCTCTGATTGGGAGAAGACGGTTATCAGGGCATATGATGTTGTTCTTGATGACCTTGCAGGCATGAAGGAAGTGGCAAAGAGAGCAGTTTTTGTAATTGATGTTGATAAGACCGTCATTTATGTATGGGTGAGTGATAATCCTGGTCAGCTGCCACCTTTTGATGAAGTGAAGTTGGCTGTGGAAAAACTAGCATAACCAAACCATGGCGTTATCTTTATATCACATTACCAGTGGAGAACAGACTACTGGCATTGCCGCGGTAGATCAGCCAGGGAGATCGCACGGCTGAAGACCGTGTTGTCCGCGGTTCACATAGACTCACTACGAGTTTGTGGCCGAAAAATCCGCGCCGCGGCACCATTATACTTACTCCTTCTCAAGAATCTCATGTATAGTAGATGCTGATTTTCGTCCATCAGAAACAGCATAGACAAAATCATACTGAATTCGTGGGTTTGCAGATGTCATGCTTCCTACCAGAACATTCGACACCCATTCACCCGTCCACTTCCTAACACATCGAGATCGGACTTAACTGTCAAGTATCCGATATATGGATAGAACTCAATATCAACACTAATTATCTGGTATGAACATATCCAGAATGATTGAATTATGCGAAGATTGAATCCAGAAAAACTTCATGTCCGTTTTAATACTCCAACTAATGAAGAGGGACCTATACTGCCTCGCACTTATACACTAACTCATTCTGATCGGACTGGAGAACTCTACTTGACCATAGGACCGAATTATGATATGAAACAAATCCGTGGATGGTACACTCGACTAATGCGGGATGAAGTCTTGGCAGAATGGAAAGATGATACAGAGGGACTAACGCTACATGTTTATTGTG
>PJET01000168.1 GCA_002825515.1 Candidatus Thorarchaeota archaeon MP11T_1
GAAGAAATGGTATAAGGATGTCGATACCCCTGCAGGCTAATCAAAATCCTTTCTAGTCCATTTTTGTAATGATAACAGTACAGAAATTACCGCCCTTCTGAAGGTTAGTTTCACCAACCTCAGGAGGCGTTTGCACTTGAAGTGCGGGGTTCCAACCCTTAACAAATCCATTATCAAAGAGCTCTAGAATTGGGCAAACTGTTTCAAGGTAGTCTTCAGATAGTCCTTCGTCTTTGAAGACAGATATCAAAGTTGGTACTGGACAACTACGCCAATGAATAACAGCTCTTTCTTCAGATATTTCAATGATTTCTGGATTGAATACTTTTGTTCCTCCAAAAAGTTCTCCAAGCGACACTAAATCATTTTTGCCTATTGTTTTGGCAGCATTCTTTCCTGCAACGAACCCAGCATCATAATTTGCTTTCTTAATGTCCTCCAATATCTTGCTACCGTATTTAGCAGGCAGTCTATGGATAAGATATGAAGCAATCAGGCATCTTGTTGCGATTTCTCCTGCAACAAGTTCATTGCATAACTCCCAAGATAATTCATCGTTTGTCAAAGTTACGACCTCGTTAGTCCTATTTAGAAGATAATTTGAACCTTGATGGAATTTGATTTGCTCTTATCTAGAGCAATCTCAAAAGCCTCTGCGGCTTCCTCAAGAGGAAACTTGTGCGTGATCAAAGACTTAGCATCAACCTTCCCCATTTCAAGAAGGTCTAATGACACCTTGAATTCTTTCAAGTGAGTCCAATATGCATAACCCCAAGACCCTGTGAGTGTTATTTCTTTGGTGATAAGTGAGAACATATTGACGGGCATGGGGTTTAGGAATATTCCAGTTGCTACAAGTGTACCATGTCGTCTAAGCATACTTACTCCTTGATCGATCACCGGAGCATTACCTCCAACAGCTTCAACCACCTTGTCGACACCTTTCCCAGATGTTAGCTCCATTACTTTTTCAACAGGATTCTCTTTCTTTGCGTTAATTGTAGCTGTCACATTGAATCGCTCAGCAGTTTCAAGCTGGTAATCATGAGTACCAGTCACATAAATTTCTCTAGCCCCAGCAATGTTTGCAGCCTGTGCAGCGAAAAGACCTATCGTTCCAGCTCCAAGAATAGCGACCGAGTCCTCAGTCGAAATGCTTGCTCTTTTAACAGCACGCTCAGCGACTGCAATACAGTCCAATGTGGCTGCCTCTTCGAAAGTGATTTTCTCAGAGATTTTGAAGCAATTCTCTTCAGGCGCAATGCAATATTCTGCAAGCCCACCAATATAATAGAAACCTATTAGCCCGGATTTCTCACAGAGATTGTATAATCCAATGTTGCACCAGTCGCATTCTCCACAGTTTATGGTTGGCTCAACAACTACTCTGTCACCCTTTTGAAGTGATGTTACTCCCGCACCTATATCGTGAATCTCTCCAGCTACTTCATGCCCAGCTACATATTTTCCATCTCCAAGAACTGAAGAGATTGGAATGAATGTTTTTTCTTTGTAAAGATGCAAATCACTTCCACAGATACCAGCGGCTCGAACTTTGATTAAAACCCAACCTGGTAAGAGGTCCGGAATCTCAATTTCTTCAATACGCAGATCCTTCGGGCCAAAAAGGATGCCAGCCTTCATCATTCCCAAGGCACATAACCTCGAAACATGTGCAGACTCTACGAACTACATAAACATTTCCGCTTAAAGTATACTTTAAGTAGAAAAATCACCTTCGACATACTTAATTTGAATATTGACGAAAGATGAACACAAGATAGTGGTGAAACAAAGAAATGACTGAAGTCTTTGTGAAGCTCATGAACAAAGGGCTCAAACATGCAGAGCATAACAAATTTGCATTCGAAACAAGTGAGCATGCGACAGTTAGGGATTTGATTGATGAGCTCCACGTGGAGTATGGTGAGAGATTCGAAGTCTATCTTGAGGACAAGGAAAAGCGAGTCTTACGAAGAGACACAGTTGTAATTGTGAATGGAATGAATATGGTCGCTCGTAAAGGCGAGAAAACTAGACTCTCCAAAGGTGACCTAGTTGTTTTTATGATAGCAGCAGTGGGTGGCTGAAGAGAAAAAATAGAGGACGGAAAGCGTCCTCAATTAATCTTCAGGAAAATAATCAGGTTCGAGGATTTCAGGGTCTACAATCCCTGCTGAAACAGCCATAATTTCTGCAACATCAAGTACACGTGTATCCAGATCAGCTTCGTAAAAGCCATGAGTCAGATTCATCTCACATGCTGGACAGATTGTTGTCATTAGCTCAGCCTCAGTTTCGATGAAATCTCTAATCCGTTCGTTTGACACCTGCTGAGAATAGTCAGGGAACATGATTTTGCATCCACCACCACCACCACAACAGAAGGCATGCTCGCGTTTTCGGGTCCTGGAATTGCACTTAGCACAGTTCTTGGAGGATCATAAATATCTCTGTAGCGTCCAATCTCACAGGGATCATGATATGTGATTTTCTTTTTAACGGAGTTTTTGAATTTCAGCTTCTTTTGGTCAACAATCTCTTGCAAGATCTCGCTAGTATGACGAATCTTGATTGGTAGTTTTTCCATTCCAAGAAGACGAGGATACTCCTCATCAAACGCTCGAAAACAACTTGGACAAGGAGTTATGATTTCCTTGACTCCTCGATTCTGAAGTCAGCATACTCTTTGGCACCTTCCATCTTTCCTGTGACCCAGAAAGGAGTACCACAACATGTTTGATCTTCACCTAGGAAATCAAGTGAGTAACCTGCTGCTTGAAGAAGACGGACAAGTATGTTTGTTTTCTCTTTGAAACGGTGACTAGCAAGACATCCAGGGTAGAATAGAATTCCTGAGCCTTCTTTGAATTGAAGTCCCTTGGCCCATTTGGTGTGTTCCTTCGGTGGATCAGCAAAGATATTTCCTGAATTTGTGACTGTATTAGCCATATTAGCTCCAGCCTCAGGAATTTCTATGCCCAGCTCAACGAAGTCTTGACGCATAGCTTTCGTAATCTCAATGACATCAATTTGAGCCGCTTTCTTACATTCCTCTCTACATCTTCCGCACATGAAACATCCAAAGATTCTCTCTGCGAGGTCTTCGGAGTATTCCAGTTGGCCCTCTAAGATTGCTCTTGCGATTGCCATTCTGCCTCTGGCTGTTGAGGATTCCCAATGTTGTGTAAATATCTCAGGACAACGGTCATTGTAGTCAAATCCTCTACAAAACTCACATCGACCACATGCATAGATCATATCTTTGTACTCTTCAATTCTCATCGCAATTCCTCCTCTGGTATGAAGATGCCCCGTTGCAAGATGTTCTTTGGATCAAGTGTCTTCTTGAGTGTCTTGAGCAAGCGGTAGTAGCCAGTATCCCGCTCAGCTACAAATCTGCGAAGACCATCTCGTCCGCCAATGCCATAAGGAACCACTGGTCCACTCAGAGTGATTTCATCAATCTCATCTGCCAACTTGACAAGTTCCTTCCATTCATCTGGCTCTCTGTAATTAGTAACCATGAAAGCAAGCCAGTCTCTTGGAAGAATCTGTCCACCAAAACCAGCTTTGGTGTAGCCTCGCTTTTGGATAAGCTCCTCTTTCCAGACTTTATATAGGAAAGTGATATCGTCAATTCGAAGAGACCCTGCACCAAAGAAATGCCATACACCAGTGTTGAACAAGTCTGCTAATCCAGTGAGGATTCTGCCAAAATAATCATCTGCTGGTGCACGGTCTCCAATCTCTCCTCCAAGATCATTGATTTTCTCAATAATCTTCTTTTTACGATGGTCAACAATTTCCTGCTCATAACCAAAAATATCCATCATCAAGAAAAAGACATCAGGCGCTGATGGATCAACCCAGAGATATATCCCCTGCATGTACTCATCACCGACATGTCTGTTTATGAAGTGGCCAAATTCGATAACGTCATCAAGCGTCTTCATCGTTGCAGTGAGTCGTTCTGAAATGTCAGTTACAGGTCGTATCCGAAGTGTGAGTTCTGTACAAACACCTAAGATTCCTTCAGCGCCAATAAACATGCCAGCAAGATCAGGTCCAAGGCACTGGCGTTTGAATTTCCCTGCACTTGGCCATGCTGCGGATCCTGTTTCCACAATGTCACCATTCGGCAAGACCATCTCTAAAGCAATAATATCTTGATTCCCATGAAAACCGAATTTTGCAGTAGAATGAGGTCCACCCCCTGCCTTCATAACTGAACCTCCAACAGTCATCGCAGGCCCTCCAGCTTCACTGCAAAGGTATGTCAATCCTTTTTTACGTAATTCTCTATCTAGTTTAGCCCAAGTGCAGTTGGGTTGAACACTAGCTACAAGATCACGTTCATTTATTTCAATGATCTTATTCATACGCCCTAAATCAAGCATGATGCCTGATTCTTGAGGGAGATAGGCATCCCAGTGAGAAGTACCTCCGCCTCTAATATATACAGGAAAATCATGTTCGTTCGCAATTTTTAGAATAGCTTGGATCTCCTCTCTAGATTCGGGCATAACGATATGGGTTGGCATCTTCTGATCTGCTGGGCTCAAATCACGACTATATGGAATCAAGTCAAAATTCCTGTCAGTTACTCGACTCACGCCTACAACATCTTGTAGAAGAGCAGTGACTTTCTTGATGTCGACCATCCTTGTACTCTCCAATGACACTGATATAATCGTCATGACAGTGTCAAACTTCAAGAGTAGTAGCCACCGATTAATTAAAGACTGCGGTCAGAACCCAATTTAACTTGAGATTATAATTTCTTAAATTCAGGGATGACAAATGAAACCACGAGAGAGATTCTATGCCGCTGTGAACCATGAGGAACCAGATAGGGTGCCCCTGGATTATTGGACCACTCCACAAGCATATGAAAACCTGCGAAACTACTTAGATATCACAGCTCCAGAAACACAAGAGTGGGGTATTATGTCTACTTGGAAAACATCAGAAGAATTATTGAAACGACTCAATTTAGACTTCAGACGAGTTTACATGAAAACAGCTGAAGGTTTCGAGCCTCAACCACTCCCGGATGGATCTGTTGAAACAGAGTTCAAATGTGGTATGAAATTAATAGGGGGATATTACGAGGTCACCTATTATCCATGGGCGGAGTTCACAGAAGTTGGTCAAGTTGAGGATTTTGAATGGATTGACCCAGATGACCCATCAAGGATGGATGGCGTGTTTGAATGGGCAAAGTATCTCCACGAGGAAACAGATTATGCTCTAGTAGGAATGGTTGGTGGACCTTGGGGAGTGTTCGAAATTGTAGCACATTACATGAGAGGGTTTGATAAATTCCTAATCGACCTTCTAAGACGACCGAACCTCGCTGAAGCTATGATGGAAAAAAGCATGGAACTTGCTCTGGAAATGAACCGTGTATTCCTCGATGAAGTTGGAGAATACTTGGACATAGTGCAGGTTGGTGATGATCTTGGTCATCAGGATGGGCTACTCATAAGTCCAAGAATGTATAGAAGTATGGTAAAACAACGACATAAGAAAATCTACAATGACATCCATCGACGTGCGCCACATGTCAAGATTCTCTATCACTCATGCGGTGCAGTTGAGCCTATGATTGAAGATCTGATTGAGGTTGATGTGGACATTTTGAATCCAATACAACCACTAGCAAAGGGAATGGACTCCATAGAACTCAAGAGAAAGTACGGAGATAGGCTGACTTTCCACGGGGGAATAGATTTACAACATGCCATGTCAGCCCAGGGTACAATTGACGATGTGCGAGCAGAGGTTGAGAGGCGAGTTAAAGCTCTTGCTCCAGGGGGCGGGTATATACTTGCACCTGCACACAACATTCAACCAGAATCGACTCCAGAAAAAATCCTGGAACTTTATGAATATGCTACCAAGATAGGCGTTTACCCTGTTAATTGAAACACTCAAGGGATAGGTCTCTCTTTGTGAAGGTCGTGAGGATCTTTTCCTTCATCTAGTTTATCAGCCCACCAATCATCAGTTGCTACAACCTGCTCAGCATGTTTAAGGACTTCTTCTATTCGATCTGCTGGAATCACTACGATGCCATCGCCATCTCCAAAAATCAAGTCTCCAGGATGAACACTAACTCCACCACAGACAATGGGACTCTGAACGGACTCCATATCTAATCGACCCCTCATAGTTCCAGGATGACGGCCTCGAGCAAAAACTGTGAAATTTATTGCATCGATGTCATGAATATCTCTTGATGTTCCATCAACAACTGCCCCTTTAACACCTCGCGGAATCCCGATTTTTGTCAAAATCTGGCCCCAAGCTGAGCAGTCTGTTGCTCCAGCCATATCTATGATAATAATATCACCATCAACAGCATCGGTAGCAAGACTCATGAAAACATCAAGTTGTTTTTCATCATAAGGGCGATTCGCCGGTGAGCGGGTTAGCTTTCCAGTTCTGGCAAATCCAGCCATCCGCTTATTTTTTGTGAGTGGCATGATGCCTCGGTCCATACACACTTGTCCAAGACCTATTTCATCTGCGGCATCAGACAATGCAGCTACGTACAGCTTCATTGTTCGTTCAATGATGGAATTTCGATTAGACGTCATAGTAGTCGCACCTTCTTCAGTATTAGTTTTGTTCAACATGAAGTTTTGTGAGTAGGTGTTCAAGAATATACATGTATCTTAAAACTCCTGTGAAGTTGAAAATTCCGAACTTTAGACCACTATAGTCCATTAGATAGGTTATATAAACTGGGACCTTCTCCGCAGGTTCATAGGGGTAATAGTGATGCTTGCTAAGAGAAATGTAGATGTTCCTGCGAGTGAAATCCGTAAAATCTTCAACAAGATAATTGGTAGAACTGATGTCTTTGATATGACTGTCGGGATTCCTGATTTCGATACTCCTACACACATAAAGGAAGCCGCAAAGAAGGCTCTCGATGATGGGTTCACTAGGTACACTCACAATGCTGGTTATATCGATGTAAGAGAGGCGCTAGCTCAGAAACTCAAACGTGACAATAATATTGAAGCCAATCCTGAGACCGAGCTAATTTGTACAGCAGGTGGTATGGGAGCTCTTGTTCTTGCGAACATGGTCATTGTAAACCCAGGTGATGAGGTGATATATCCAGATCCGGGATTTGTGAGTCACTATGCACACATTAAACTAGCTGAAGGCGTGCCAGTTCCAGTTCAACTGAAGAAGGAACATCGGTTCGGTCTCGTAGCAGAGGATATTGAAAGCAAGATTACTTCAAAGACCAAGATGATAGTACTTAATTCACCAAACAATCCAACTGGTGGAGTTATTTCCAATAAGGAAATGAAAAAAATTGCAGAATTATGTATTGAGAATGATTTGTACGTGATTGCCGATGAAGCATATGAGAAATTTAGATACGTGGAGGAAGATCCTTTGTTTATTGGCTCACTCCCAGGTATGAAGGAGAGAACCGTTTCAATATTTTCACTTTCAAAGACCTATGCAATGACAGGATGGCGTATTGCTGTTGCAACAGGATCCAGTGAGCTGATTGGCGCAATGACAAAGTTACAGGAACATATCATAGCAATGCCAACGTCTATAGCACAAAAAGCCGCAGCCGCTGCTGCAATAGGACCTCAAGATTGCATCAGTGAGATGTTGCAGACATTTCGACGACGACGGGACTTAATCACAAAGGGATTAAACGATATCGAAGGAGTTGAACTAGAACCTCCTGGAGGCGCGTTTTATGTATTCCCTGATGTATCTGCATATGGTATAAAATCATATGACCTTGTTTACAAAATCCTGAATGAAACTAAAGTGGTCACGGTCCATGGAACAGCTTTTGGAAAATATGGGGAAGGATTCCTAAGGCTCTGTTATGCTGTTTCTACAGAGAGGATTAATGAAGCACTCAGCAGATTAGATAGTTATCTACCAAAATTACTGCATTAATTGTGTCAGATGCGAAAAGTAATGAATAAAAAAATCAATAGTGTGAAAGATGACGTCCCGAAGTCAGCGCTTAAAGCAAAGAATGCTTGATGCCGAACCAACGATATCATCAGAGAGAGCTGTTCTCTTCACAGAATATGTTAAAGCTAACTGGTCTGAACCAGCAATCCTTAGGAATGCTGGTGCATTTGCTCATGTTCTTGATAATATAACAATTAGAATAGAGCCCGATGAACTTATCGTTGGGAACATGGGACCAACACCTCGGTCCTGCCAAGTGTTTCCGGAGTACAGCTGGAAGTGGATTGAGGAAGAGCTAGACAAATTTAACAAACGTAGAACAGAACGATTCTCAATAAGTGAGGAGGACAAACAAAATCTCCGAAAAGTCTTCCAATTCTGGAAACAAAAGAGCACAGCGGAAATTGCTGGGATAAAGATGCCACAAGAATCGATAGAAGCATCTAAAGCAGGCTTATTCACGATTGGAGCACCAGGCACGGGAATCGGACATGTTATTGTCGATTATGAAGAAGTTCTCCGGAAGGGGTTCCTAGGGATTCTAGACGAATTAGAAGGGATAGCAGGTGATTATTATGACGCAGTTCGTACTGAGATCATTGCTGTGCTTAGATATGCGGAACGATTCTCTCATCTTGCTTCAGACATGGCAAAGAAAGAGCCCGATAAAATCCGAAAGGAAGAACTGAAAGAGATCTCTAGAATCTGCATGAAAGTTCCAGCTGAACCTGCAGGTTCGTTCCATGAGGCGCTTCAATCTTTCTGGTTCATTCATCTTTTGATACAGACTGAGTCTAACGGTCATTCAATGTCCACTGGAAGGTTTGATCAGTATATGTTTCCATTTTACATGAGTGACATAAAGAAAGGGAGTATTGACCAAGCTCGTGTACTCGAACTTCTTGAGGCACTGTGGGTAAAAATGACATCTCTTATCAAGATTCGAAATGAGTACTATAGTATCGCATTTGCCGGTCATCCAATGTTCCAGAACCTCACAATAGGAGGACAGAACGAAGATAGGAAAGATTCATCAAATGATCTTACTAGGTTAATACTTCAGGCGACTGCTAATATTAGAGTGACTCAACCAAGTGTTTCATTCCGGTGGCATAAAAATACCCCAGAAGATCTCAAGTTACAGGTTATTGATGTAATATCTCAGGGACTTGGGATGCCAGGTCTCTTTAATGATGATGCAATCATTCCAATGATGGTTGAGAAGGGAACTCTCCAATCGGAAGCTCATAATTATTCGATATTGGGATGCGTCGAGCCAATAATTGGAGGAAAATCTGATCCAAGACAAAATATTGGGTATGTGAATTTACCGAAGATACTTGAAGTGACACTGAACAATGGTACGGATCCAAAAACAGGTAAACTAGTCGGGAAAGAAACCGGAGATCCTCGTAACTTCAAATCATTTGACGACTTGTGGATAGCATTCAAGGAACAGATCGATTACACAATAGAGCTATTGACTCGTGCAGATAGAGTTGCTGCAGAAGTACTTGCAGAAAACACACCTACTCCCTTCATATCATCACTTCTTGAGGGATGCAATGAGTCAGGAAAGACAATGCAGGAAGGCGGAGCTATTTACAATTCAGGTGGAATTATGGGAGTTGGTATTGCTATCGTAGCAGACTCCCTTGAAGTTCTGCGAAAGTTCATCTTCGAGAAGAAAGAGCCAACGATGGATGAGATGCTTCAGATTCTTGCTGAAAACTACGAAGGTCATGAAGAACTGAGAATTAAGTTTGAAAATGATCCATCAAAGTATGGTAATGACTATGAGAAAGTAGACTTTCTCGCAAGAAACACTGGAAGAGCTTTTTGTAATTCAATCCAGAGTAGGATGACAACTAGGAATGGTCCATATCATGGAGCCCTTTTCTCAGTTTCTATGTATATTCCACAAGGTGAAGTTCTAGGAGCAACACCAGATGGAAGAAAATCTGGATACATGATATCTGATGGGGTATCACCAACCCAGAATAGAGATGTTAATGGGCCAACAGCAGCAATGAAATCAGTCGCTCGGCTAGATCATGCATTATGTTACAATGGTACGCTATACAATATGAAATTTACACCAGACTTCTTTGATACTGAGTCAAGAAGAAAGAAGTTCATCAGTATGGTTGACGCATACTTCGGAATGGGAGGTTTCCATGTACAATTCAATGTGGTTTCAAGAGAAACCCTTGAAGATGCAAAAGTAAATCCACTCCTGCATAGGGATCTTATTGTTCGTGTTGCTGGGTATAGTGCATATTTCATAGAACTTGATCCATTTGTCCAAGATGAGGTAATCGCTCGAACCGAGTTTTCTTGAGAACAGGTCGGCAGATTTAACATTTCCATAAGAGATTATACTCTTGTTAGACCTTTGATGAGTTGAGAAGCATGAATTATGACGTAGTCACATTTGGAGAGGTAATGCTCCGTCTCTCCCCTCCTGACTTCAAGAGGTTTGAGCAGACTGAGAGCTTTAATGCTAATGCAGGTGGAGCAGAGATGAATGTTGCTGTAGCTTGTGCACGATTAGGATTGAAATCTGCTTATGTCACAAAACTGGGGGACAATTCTATCGGTCATTTCATACGGAACAAAGCTCGAGAACATGGAGTTGATACTTCACACATTCTCTGGGATGCTGGTAGTAGATGTGGTGTTTACTTTGTAGAATTCGGTGCTGCACCACGAACAAACCGGGTCATCTATGACCGTAAGGAGTCTGCTATAAGTAAGATAAAACCTGGAGAGGCTGATTGGAAAAAAATTCTGAAGGAAACTAAACTATTTCACACAAGCGGAATTACACCTGCTCTTAGTTCAAGTTGTGCAGAGGCAACTGATGAAGCACTTAAGATAGCAAAAGAACAGGATGTCAAAGTTTCATACGATGTTAACTATAGAGGAAAACTTTGGACTCCAAAAGAAGCCAAAAAATTCACAGAACCTGCCTCTGAGTTTATTGATATATTAATCACAACTGAGGAGGACACAAAGGTTGTCTATGGAATTGAAGGAAAAGACTACGAAGATGTTGCAGCAAAACTGATTGACAAATTTGGATTTGAGGTGGTGGTCATTACACTCAGGGAAACACCTTCGGTTTGGTTCAACAAGTGGTCAGTATTCGCATATTCCAATGGAAAAGTGTTCAAAAGCCCTGTCTATGATGTAGAAATTGTGGATCGATTAGGAGGAGGCGACTCGTGCAGTGCAGGTTTTATCTATGGATATCTTGAGCTGAAAGATCTACAGAAAGCAGTCGATTTTGGCTCAGCATTCTCAGCACTGAAGCACTCAGTTCCTGGAGACCTAGCTTTTGTTTACAAATCAGAGGTTGAAGAACTCATCAAGGGTCGCCAACGTGGTTTGCGTATTGAAAGGTGAACAATATGTGGACGAAAGAAAAGGCAATGAAATTAATCTATGAAACCGGTCTCATTCCAATTATTCGTGTTGAGTCTACAGATATTGCTTTCAAAGTAGCAGAAGCATTTCTAGCAGGTGGAATCAATATCATAGAAGTCACAATGAGTGTTCCTGGTGCAATCGATGTAGTCAAGCAACTTATCGAAAACTATGGCAATAAGGTTCTCATAGGAACAGGAACAGTTGTAGATGGTAGAATGGCAGAGGAAGTCATCAAAGCTGGAAGTCAATTCATTGTCAGTCCAAACTATTCCAAAGAATTGATAGAGACTGCTAAAAAACACTCCAAACCAATAATTCCAGGAGCTCTCACGCCAACTGAAATCTTTAGCGCATATTCGATGGGAGCAGACGCAGTGAAAGTATTTCCATGTGGGAACGTGGGGGGGGCTGACTATCTAAAAGCCATCAGAGCTCCGTTACCAGACATCCCGTTGGTTCCAACAGGAGGGGTTGATCTTGAAACAGCAGGAGCGATGCTTGATGCTGGTGCATACGCACTAGGCGTTGGCGGAGCAATTACAGACAA
>PJET01000169.1 GCA_002825515.1 Candidatus Thorarchaeota archaeon MP11T_1
GAAACGACCCAAAAGATTCCAAAACTTCTTCAGACAGACTAATTACATGGGACTTCGAGATTCCTGCATTCTCTGCTTCAAATGAAAGATTTGAGAATGAATAGTGATCATCAAATTTGATTGTATCCAATACATATGTTAATGCTGCAAGCCTTGCAGCTTCTGAAGTTTCGTTTGATTTTTCTGAGTGAATCGAGGTGTTTTTTTCAAGTGATTGGTGGAAACCGCTAACAATTTGCCATGCAATCTCTTGGAGTCCTGGTCTCACTAAAACATCCTCGAATCACAACAGAGGTCGTGTCAGAAAGGTGTTGTGCTTTGAGGGCTATTTGGCATTTGTATCACTTTGCATTATACCCCAAAGGTTCCCTTCAGTATCCTTGAAATAAGCAAGATATCCAACACCGGGAACTGCTTGTTTGGGTCTAACAATTTCTCCTCCATGGGCTTTAATTTTCTCTACAGTTTCTTCAACGGAGGAAACATCTATTGTATTGACAGTGACGTCATCTTGGCTTTGGCGCATTCCAAAAGCACCATCTATTCCTGGTTCCTTCTCATCACCAGTCATCAGAAACCAGTAATCAATTGGTCCATTCCATTTTTGAACACGCCATCCAAAGACCTGCTCGTAAAATTTCGAAATACGCTCTGCATCATCTGCGACTATCTCGAAATGAATTACTCGACCCATAATTATCACAGTGTATATTTTAACAATAGTGAATATTAGTATTATGTTTCAAAGTCTGAATATTTTAGGAAGTAATGATTTCTAATTAGCCATGGTGAGTGAAAAAGATATTGCAGAGCTAGAGCTCATAGCTTCATATTGTTGGCCTGCAAGAGAGATTGTGAAATACAAAGGATGGATAATCCATTGGAACGATGGGATTACGTGGAGAGCGAACAGTGTTCTACCAAATGAATGGGAAAGCAATGTCAGCGTCGAACAAGTTGTGGATTATATAATTGAACTCTATAGAGAGAAGAACACTCTACCAGCTTTCAAAATTAATCCTGCAAGTAAACCAAAGGGACTTGATGAGTTACTTGAAGAAAGAGGTTTTGAACAGCGAATGGTCACTCATGTGCAAACTGTGGCTGTTGAAGAAGTATCATGCTTGGATCCTCATTTACCAGTTGACTTGTTCAAAGTCACTGATGAATCACTGGACATTCTAATGCATAAATCAGAGAGAGAGAAGAGAGCAATTGAGGTGAGAAGAGAGATTATTATGCGAATTGCAGGTGCAAAGAATATCGCAAGAGTTTTGGTGCATGGGAATATTGCAGGAGTAGGACTTGGAGTTGTTGAGAGAGATTGGCTTGGTTTGTTCTCGATAAGAACTATGCCAGAATTTCGAAGACAAGGAGTTGCATGGTCTGTGAATTGCGCCATTGCACAGTGGGGTGAAGACCAAGGAGCTGAACGAGTGTTTCTTCAAGTTGAGGCTGATAATATTCCTGCATTGAAGCTCTACGAAACTATGGGATTCGAGACGATGTACACATATTGGTATCGAATACTTCAGGGTTAAGAATTGTTGAATAACTTCTCATATATCGAATGACTATTGAGATTAACAAGAAATGCATGACTAGATTTTCCATTCATACTTTCTTACCCATAGCGCTAAACCCATTCCTAATATACTAGGAATCAGAGGGATTTCCGATTGATATGAAATTTAGAGTCCTCTTGGTTACAGCACTATTAGTTCTTTGTCTTGCCTTCTCAAATCCCCCAGTGGTTTCTACACTGGATGTATCAGAAACAGCAGATATCAAGGTTCTAATACTGGTGACTGATGGTTTTGGTTGGAATTACTTCGATGCAAAGGATTGCTTGGAGTTATGGGGAGTTAATGTTACAACTGTTGCATATGCTCTTGATTATGATATTGATTCGTGTTTTAATAGAGAACCAAGACCAATTACAACTGATTTCTTGATGTCCGAAATGACACCCGATATTGTCCAAGAGTTCGATTGTCTCCTTGTGACTTCAGGGGGTCATTGGGCGAGTCTAATTGCTAGCGAAACTGTCTTAGATTTCATCTCAGACGCATACGATCAGGGTTTACTTGTTGCTTCAATTTGCACAGGAACCAGAGTTGTTGCTGAAGCCAATGGCATAGTGAACGGCTGCAAGGTAATAGAGTTCTCTCTGAGTATGGGTCAAATGGCTTCGGCTGGAGCGACTTTAGTATATGGCATGGAATCAATCACTGATGGGCATATCATCACAGGAGGACGTGGTGGAGGAACAGGTGGAGGAGGATGGCTCGAAGCTCCAACTTCAGAGGTCTGTGCTGAGATTGTCAGACAAGTTTTAGGACTATCGAGAGTGACAAACTCATTAATTTCACCAGCCAGAGGCCCAAGTGGTACTAATTTCACAATAGAAGCAAACATCGACAACCTAAACAAGTCACTTGGTGAAATATTATCAACAACCATCGAAAAAGTGACTGCGCAAATCTATGGTTTAGGAAATAGGACACTTATTGATACAATCGAACTCACAGATAACGATCAAGATGGAAACTATACCGGATATTTTCTAGGTCTAGAAGATGGAGAATATGTAGTAGATTTTGAGGCAGAAGACTCCAATTCCACCCTTGAGATTGTGAGAGAGTTTGACACATTTAGTGTGGGAATTGAGCCTACTCAACCAATAGATGTGGTGCTGGTATCCACAGTAGCAGGTGGAAGTATCATAATCATATTACTCGTAGCTGCTCTTACTAGGAAAAAGTGATAGAAAGCTTCACTCTATCGGCTTTAGATAATAGGCTTCCCAAGGATCGGGATTTGTGTACCCTAGCTTTAGTGCTAGATTCATTGAGGCTTCATTTGCAGCATCCCATTGGGGAACAAGTCCATGCTCTAAAGCATGGAGTATAAGAGCAGCTGATGCCACAGTTGCCAGTCCTTTTCTTCGATGCCTAGGATCGAATGTATTAACTTGAATTTCAAACTCGTTTGTGAATGGCATATATGTTGAAGCCATGGATACTACTTTGCCTTCATAGCTGATGCTGTATGCAATACCCATTTTATGAAAAGTTTCTGAGCTTCCAAAGAAAGTTGGAATGTGGATCGCATTTCTCTTGTCTAAACGTTTGATTATTTCAAGATTCATTCGCTCCAGTTTGTAACCCTCAGGTAATTGATTTCGTAGATGCTTCAGATGTTCAAAATTGAGAGAATCGGGACAGAGCGATGCTCTCTGCTGAATTCCTAGTCGTTCCCCCCATAGATCCTTCATTATTCTGACCCATTTGTCATTAGGGACAAATACAAGCTGCATTGGTTCAACCATTCGAATTAGCTCCACTGCATCATCGCTGGTACTATCTCCAGTTACAGCATTAATTACAGAAATTTGAAGTCTAGCAACTGATGGGTCTTCATGAGAGTTAGTCCAAATACTGCCTAGTCCTTGATCGAGCGCGGGAAAAATCAATGATCGAGCTCTCTTGTGTGATTCGAAGAGGGATCTCAGCTGGCTTCTATCTTCATCAACCCATTCGATTATCATTAAAGGTCGTATTTCAATTATTTATGGATAGGTAATGAATCAGTTGGATGATGCATACTAATAATCCTGTTTAGTGCGCGGCGACTCTTTTAGTCAATAAAACCATCTTGCTGATTAAACACAGTCATAACTAGAAACTATATTTCTTAACGTTTGCTTCAGTCAGTTTTAGAGTCAACAACAAGAATTCTTGTCCATATGTTCGAAGAGCCATTCCAACCTCGGCGAGGATTCCTGGTACCTCCGTTCGAACGTATTCGAAGAGTGCCTCCTCAGACTCTTTTAGAGCTGCTTCCATATTGACCATGTGAGCATGTAGCATACCTTTACTTATTCTTCCAACTTCTTTGAGAAGCCATCGTTCCAAGGCTTTCTGAATTTCATTACCCACGTTTTCTGATTCTTGAATAAGATCAGATGTGACTCGTGTTGTTCCCGCGATAGGTTTTGGTTTAACTTTTCTACTGCCAAGTATCAATCGCATTTCATCAAGTGGTTCCTTAGGAAGAACATCTTTTCCAACATCAGAAGATATCAACAATCTACGATATGCACGCTTCCCATGGAAATCTATTGGAGCCAAGAATCCCTTAGCTTCAAGTGCCTTAAGATGTGATCTGAATTCCTCTTGAAGCATAAGTGACCTACTTGCCGATATGTTGAGATATCTTTGATATAATGCATCCTCAGTTTCGACTATTGCCCACCCGAAGGATCTCATAATATCTAGCTCCAACGGTGTCGGGCGTTCAGTCTCGCCTCCTCTCTCTGGCAAAGTAATACCCCTATAATATAATGCAAATATCATTCGGTTATCTAATAAATCTTCTAATAATTCTCAATGCTAAATATCACAAATCAGAAGTACTCTTCTTGAGTAATTTTCTAAGCCATGGAGAATAACAAAGAGGTAATCTATGACTTACTAGTGCAAAATGACACTAGAGGATTGGAAATACATATTGATGAAATATTGAGAAATAATATTGAATCCAGAGAGGATTGGATTGAGCTTGTTGAAACTCTCAAAAGAGGATGTCAGTTAAATTTTCAGAAACATTGGCTGAAGACTCATCACATTATTCTTACTGCTTTCAAGATACCTGAACTCCTAGGTGTAGACTGTAATCTCTTTGATGAGCTACGTTTACTGGAAAAACCAAAGGATATTGAGCATGCATCAAAACTTCTCTTTGCAAGAGTAATTGAAATAGTGAAAAAACAATTAAAGAAAGGAGGTTCGACGCTTTTCTTCAATATTAATGAAATATCATCAACCCCTTCAGCTATCATCACGTCAGAATTGATTCAGGCGCGATATCGAGAAACCATCCTTGTTTTAGATGAGATCAACCAGAAGTTGCCTTCATTGACAAAGGAATGGGTGGATGTATCTCGACTATGGAGAACTGGCAATGGATATCGGACGCTGAAAGCAAGAGGTTTGGGAATTCATATTCATATCAAAGAATACAAGGAAGTCAGAGACTTGCTAGTTAAAGAAATGATGCTCGATCCAAGCAAGCTCTCAGATGAGAGTTTGAAATTGAGAAAGGAAGATTCAAAGTACTTGCAGTTCTCTAAAACCTTGGATGAATTCATTAGTGGTTTAATTGCTTCTCGTGGAGTTAGAGGCTCATTTGATCCGTATTATAAAACGTGGATTGATCATGAAGGTCTAGATGAGTTTTGAAGACAATATTAATGAGAGATGGGAATTCATAGTAGAATAGTATTGAGGAAAGAGCCCAATGTCGAGTACCGAAAAGGATGTTCAGAAGCTTGTTGAAGATTTGGGAGTAAATCCCAAAGATTCTGAGAAATGGCATGTTCTTGGAGTGGCATACCTCTCTTTGAATGAGGCAGACAAGGCTGAAGATGCATTCAAGCAGTGTCTAAAATTGGATAAAAATAATGCATTTGCTCATGGTGATTTGGGAGGGTTATACATCCTGAGAGGCAAGAACAAGAAAGCAGTTAAACACTTGGAAAAATCAGTGAAACTCGAACCTGGAAAATTTGAATATTGGTCCGCATTGGGAGTAGCGTATTTCCAAAAGGGCAAATATAATGATGCTGTCGAAGCATTTCATCACTGTCTTTCAGTCAATCCAACCTATTATGATGCGATTGTTTCTTTGGGAATGACTTACAGTAAAATGGAGATGTGGGAGAAAGCACTTGAAACACTTACTCAGGCTGAGAAGTTGATGCCAAACAACTATCATGCTCTGAAGACTATTGCAAAGTCGTTAAGACACCTGAATAGAACTGCGGAACTCGAGCAATTATACATTAGAATGCATTCACTATTCCCAAAGGATCCAGCTTTCGCTATGTATTTAGGAAAGATCGAATTCGAACGAGGGAACACGGAGGAGGGTCTTCAGTACTATAAGAAAGCAGTTGAGATTGATCCTGAAGCCCTTATCGGATGGAGAGTTCTGTCAGAGGCTTTGGAGAAGATTGGGAGAATAGGAGAGGCTCGAGAAGCATATTCAAAATACAAGGAGATTGAGGACAGACTGAAACGTGAAAATGCACGTCTAATTGGATAAACGAGAAACTGGAAATTCTATAATGAAGCTATGCACAAGAGATGTGATAATCATATAGACAATATATTCCATATTTTCTCATAGATGCCTAGGATACACTTGGATTGCTAATGCAAAACCCAATGAACGGTGTCCATCTGAAATAGTCTGCAAACTTCTCAAGGTGAAAGCCAGACACAGCTTGACAAATATCCAGAATAAAGATCATCACAATTCCCTCTACACCAGCAATGGTATACATACTAAGACAGAATTCCAATTTAGCGTCGAACCTATTCCTAATATATCAGGAATGGAATATGTTTTCGATTGTGATGAAATGGAGAACTATTTTGCTCACAATACTCCTTTTAATTTCAGTCACATCCTCAAATCCCATAGTTGTGTCTTCGCAGAATGTTCCAGAAATTTCAGATGTAAAGGTCCTGATGTTCATCGCGGAGAATTTTGGATTAAACTACTATGATGCGCGAGAGATATTCGAATCGTGGGGTGTCAATGTCACGACTGTGGCTTATTCTTTAGATCATAATATCACATCATGCTCAAAACCTAACACGGGTGAAAATGAAACTATCATAGTTGAATACACACATCAGGAGATGACTCCAGACATGGTTAGTGAATTTGACTGTCTCTTCGTTTCATCAGGAATCCAATGGCAGACTCTAAGAACAGAAAGTACAGCATTGACATTCATTGCAGATGCATACAATATGGGATTGATTGTTGCATCAGTGTGCACTGGTACTAGAGTCGTTGCGGAGTCAAATGGTATCGTAAATGGATGTAAAGTGGTATCATATGTCCTAAGCAGTGCCTATATGAGGGAAGCTGGGGCAACTCCAATAGAAGAAATGGAAGCAGTAGCGGATGGCTGTATGATTACTGGTGGTAGTGGAGGAGGACCAACTGGTGGGGGGTATCTCGAAGCACCAACATCAGAGGTCTGCGCTGAGGTTGTCAGACATGTATTGGGATTGTCCAGAGTCAAATCCACCTCTTTGACTTTTTCCAAGGGATTAATGGGCACCGATGTTAGCATAGGTGCAGTCATTGACAACCTGAACGAAACACTTGGAGATATACTCTCAACAAATATCCAAAAAGTGACTGCACTTGTCCATAGTTTTGACAGAACTACACTTATTGACACTGTAGAACTCACAGATGAGAACCACGATGAAAACTATACAGGTCAGTTCAATAGCTTGGATTTTGGTCAATATATTATTGACATAGAAGTTGAAGACTCCAACTCAACCCTTGAAGTTGTCAGGGAAGTAGAGGTCTTTGAAGTAGGAATTAGGACCATCGATATTGTGCTCTCATCAATTGCAATTGGAAGCGTCCTTATCATTGTTCTAGTCATAGTTATGAAAAAGAAGAAATAATGGAATGTTAAGGGGATTCTTTGAAAATATCTCCCATCTAAAATCAGAAAATATCAACAATCTTGGATAAGCACGTATTCCGTGTAAATCCATTGGAAACAAATATCCACGATTGATTTGTTGACATAGTACTCAAACAAACTTGTAACAAGTCATTGAAATTGAGCCCATGATTATTTTCCTATTAAACACCTCAATCGCTTGAGAATTAATAGCTGCACCTCTTGCATAGAGTAGAGGCAAATAGTGGTCCAACGAAGGATGAGCTTTTTTCCCAACATCTTTCATGTTCTCGAAGTCAATGAAAGCAGCTTTGTTATCAGAATGAAGTGAATCATATATCTTCTCTTCAAACTCTTGTGCCCAATCATATTCTAAATTTTGATTACGCCAATTCACAGCTGCAAGATTATGAACAAGATTTCCACTCCCAATTATGAGAACTCTCTGGTCTCTGAGAAAGTCAAGTTCTTTCCCCAACTCAAAATGAAATCGAGGTGATTTTGTGTAATCAATGCTAAGCTGGAGAGTGGGGATATTTGCATCTGGATACATTTGTTTAAGAACAGACCAAGTACCATGATCGAGACCCCAAGACTGGTCGAGGCTGATTGAGTAGTCTCTGAGCTTTTGAGAGATTATTTTGGCTAAATTAGGAGCACCGGGTGCTGGATATTGCTGCTGGTATAACGCAGGAGGAAACCCATAGAAGTCGTGTATAGTTCTTGGTTGCTTCATAGCTCCAACCATTGAATTGGAAGTGTACCAATGAGCAGACACACAAAGAATTGCATCAGGTCGAGGAATCTTGCAAGCAATCTCTCTCCACCCCTTTGTAAATTCATTTTCCTCTACAGTATTCATGGGCGAGCCATGTCCGATGAAGAGTGTAGGCATTGGATTAGACATGTTATTCATATAATCCAGGAGATGTTGCTATAAACCGTGATGTAGGTGCATTGCTATGTCATTTTTCAAATCAATCCCATCAATGCAAATATTCTTTTGAATAAAAGAAGATAATAAAATTTGGTGTGAGAAAGAATAGAGTCACTGCATTGTTTGTATATTACATTCAGAGTAATGAAATTAGTAGAAGTCAGGGGATCGCATGAAGAAAAGGAATTGGATTTTGTTTACAATCACACTGGTTCTAGTTCTTGCATCAAATAATGAACCTACGTCTATTGATAAAATGTCCAGTCAGAATGAGATTAGGGTAATAGTAGACATGGATGCAGCACCTGATGATTGGTCATCAGTATTGTATCTTCTCAAGCATCCAACTGTATCAGTAATTGGAATTGGAGTTTCTTGCGGAGTATCTTATGTAAATACAGGGGTTACTAATACTCTAGGTATTCTCGAACACTTAGGAATATATGATATACCAGTTGCAGCTGGGAAAGAAACTCCTCTCGTTGTCGATCATGCCTTCCCAACACCTTGGAGAGAGGCAAGTCATAATTTCTATGGACTTAATCTACCCATGACAAGCCTGCAGCCATCTCTGATGAATGCATCAGACCTCATGATATCATTGTTAGAAAGTTCAGAAGTTAATGTTACCCTAATAGCATTGGGACCGCTCACAAATATCGCCATTGCTCTAGACACGGAACCCTCCATAAAATCAAAGATAGATAAGATACTCCTCATGGGAGGAGCTATTGATGCTCCTGGAAATGTGGGCATAGAATCTGACATCCCAAATTACGTTGCAGAGTGGAATATTTGGGTTGATCCTCATGCTGCAGACATCGTATTCAAATCTATGCTCTCAATCCAGATGGTTGCTTTAGATGCAACGAACCTAGTCCCACAGACACAGGCTTTCCTTGACAAACTTGAAAGCATAATGAGGACCCCAGAAGCTCATCTGCTCTACAACATGACTACTGTTGGATTCT
>PJET01000170.1 GCA_002825515.1 Candidatus Thorarchaeota archaeon MP11T_1
AACATCAAATCAAGATAAATTTTCCAAACGATTCTAGAAATGAGGTAGCAATTGAAGAATTTGAACAGCTGAAGATTGAACGTATCTTTGAACAGGATCTTTTTCCAGATGCTATTAGTGTAGTAAAAGAGCTCAAGGAAAGAGGACTTGATGTTTTTGTTTCTTCATCCACTTTTCAGCCAACCATTGAAGAGTATTTCAAGCAGCGTGAAATAATTAGCCTATTCAAAGGCATATTGGGATATAGACCAGGATTTGAAAAAGGAAAACATCACTTCAACTATATTCATGATAAGTTCAAAATAAGCTTCTATGACATGGTATTTGTCGGAGATTCTTTGAAGGATTTTGAAAGAACTAGAGGAATCTGTGACTTCATTGGACTTGTTGGACTCTTTAACGAACAAGACTTCAGAAATATAGGACATCAAGACTATGTGGTAGGTAGTCTCACAGAAGTATTGGATATCGTGAGTTACCAAGCCTAATATTATTGGATTCGAAAAAATTGAGTAAAGAGATTTAACTGAGGTTACGATTCTGCTTTCACTGCTACAGCGGGTCCTTGACCCTTAACCTTGTTCATCCTTTCAAGTACTTCCCTGATGTGGGGAGCAGAATAATCTGGAACTGTTACAAGATTTGCCTCAGGTAGATTCTCAAGGACATCAAGTATCTTTTCCAACGTGTGTTTCTTCATCTGACGACAGATTGCACCCTCATAAAGCGGAATGATTGTTTTCTCTGGATGCTGCTTCTGAAGCTGATGAACCATTCCTAACTCAGTAGCAATGATGAATGTCTTTGCATCTGATTCTGCAACAATACGAGCCATCATACCTGTCGAGCCAATCATATCAGCAGCTTCTTGAACTTCTATTGGGCATTCGGGGTGTGCAATGGCTATTGCATCAGGATATTTTTCCTTGAGTTCGATTAGCATGCTTAGATCAAACATGTTATGAACATAGCAGCGGCCTCGAGGGTCTATGTCAATTATTTTCACATTAGTGTGTCTTCGAACATACTCAGCCAGATTTGCATCAGGACCAAAGAGAACTGTATCAGCTCCAAGAGATTCCACCACCTCTACAGCGCTACCTGAAGTACAGATGAGATCAGTTTCAGTCTTAGTATCAGCAGTTGTGTTCACATAGACTACAACAGGTGCATCGGGATACTCCTTTTTCTTCTTCCGAACAGCATCTGCATCAATGTATGCTGCTAAAGGACAAAGAGCACCAGGATCTGGGATATACACAGGTACGGTTGGTGAGAGTACTGCAGCCATTTCAGCCATAAATCGTACTCCAGCGAATATTATCATGTCATATCCATGACTCTCCGAAGATTTCCGAGCGAGCTGTAAAGAGTCTCCTACATAATCAGCAATCTCTTGAATCTCGATAATCTGGTAGTTATGCGCAAGAATGAGTGCTTTTCGTTCCCTCTTTAGTGTGAGGATTTTTTCCTGTAGGGCTTTACAGTCGTTTGTCATCAAGGGCACCGCATGAAAGCTCTTTGTCAATGCTTTTAATAAAATTCCAATCGGCAACGATTGACGAACCTCATGCAAAATGGCAACTTTTGCCTCTCTCTCAGTGTCATTTAAGTGCAGGTTGCTATCAATAGAAGATTTGAGTGAGTGAACGGAGGCAAATGGAACGAAAGTTGGTGTCGCGTCTGGTTTGGAAGCTAGTATGTTAGAGGACACCAGATATGTCTTGGATATCCTTGAAAAAAATGGTGTAGATCTCGTTGTTGAGGATAAACTGTCTGAATTTATGAAAGGTGCAAATGGAATACCAATTCGAAAAATGGAGGTTGATGTTCTAATCATAGTTGGTTCTGATAGATTTCTTCTTAGGAAACTTCTAGACCTTAGACAAACAACTATTCCAATACTACCTCTTTCGTCAAAAGGGCAACCAGACTTCCTCTTTGAAATATCAGCCACTAATTTCGATGGTGTGATTGGAGACCTTCTAGAGAATAATTGGAAAAAGGAAGAGCATAGGCGTCTCGTTGCGGAAATCTCTGGAAAAGAAACACCACCACTGCTAAACGACATTGGTATTTTTGCGCGTAGAAGTGCTACACTCATTCGATATTCTTTGCTCATTGATGATGAACATTTTTGGAAAGACGGCAGTGACGGACTGATAATTGCTACTCCAACAGGGAGTACAGCTTATTCCCTCAGCGTAGGTGGTCCAGTAATTTTAACATCCTCACCAGTTTTTTCGATTATTCCTGTGAATAGTGTAAATCCAGCAAGGAGACCCCTTGTTCTCTCAGATGAAATGAAGATAGAATTAAGAGATTTGACCAGTTCCGTAGCGATTGAAGCAGTTCTTGATGGACAAATAAGGAGAAAGGTGGATAGCCATCCTGTAATAATTAGAAGATCTGAATCTAGTGTTATGTTTGTCAAGTTTTCGGAGGAACGTGTTGATGAACTACGGGGCAAACTTTTGCGAAAGACTGAAACTGCAGAAGATGTAGCTCATGAGATGCCACCTAGTGCGAAACTTGTGTTCAAAGTATTAGAATATCGAGGACAACTAAGTCAAAAGGAAATAATAGAGGAAACCATGCTCCCTCCACGGACTGTAAGATACGCGCTCTCTCTTCTGATGAGCGAAGGACTTGTCAAGAAAAAACTCTCATTGAGAGATAGCAGACAGGGTTTCTATCATGTTACCAATAAAGCCTAAGAAGGGCTCTTACACGCAAAAGCACGCTGAAATCATGTGATTACAATGACTGCGATTAAAGGGATTCCAAAGATCAAAAACAAAGCAATCATGGAGATTTTCAATCAGGCAATAGCAGACCTCAATCTGGTGAAAAAAGGGGAGAAGATACCAGATGAGAACGGACCATTTGATGAATCAAGAGAGTTCATTATCTTTGAGATTGCTAAAGTAAATGATATTCCCACAGAAAGTCTTGTAAAAGCTGAAAAAGCAAATTCCTTGTTAATTGAGATGTTCAGAGATATCCGTGATAATCCAACTTCATCTGATATCATACAGTCAATGACATTATGTCTGTACGGTTTTCTTCTTGGAAGCTATAACGAGGAGGATTTTAGATATATATACAGATACTCATTACGCTACGTCCGTAATCAGAGCCAGATTGAGAGTTGGTTACGTAAGGCTCTAGTGTTTATAGCAGCAACCCGAACTGATTCGGCCAAAGATGCAATGTTACATGTTAGATGGTGGCTTCGATTTCTTGGAACGCCAGTCTTCAATCCAGCGTTATTTTGTGATGTTGGTGAGCAGGTGGGAGTGGATATCAAATCAGTTTTGGATTCAGAAGAGTTTAGACTCGTTGATGCAATTACACGACATCCCGAGTATGTTAGAGAAGCTGTTGAAGGGAAACCATTCAAAGAGGTCATGGATGCATGCAGAGAATGGACGCCAGATGTTTTGCTGTCTGAACTACTTGCGGTAGCGCAAGAGCATGTCTACTCAGAAGCAACGAACCTAGTAACGCAGGACATGAGTGTGAATAAGTCAATTGAAGTAATGAAGAAGCATTTTGAAAAGACCAAGTTTCAGAGTCATAAGGATGCAGTTTTACCAGTAAGACTGCAGAAGCTAAAAAATCCCCCCCCAGGAGAAGCAATTGATCCTGTGATATTTGAGCTGATTCCACAAAAACTCAGAATGGGTTTACTACCCTCTGTGGCATATTCAAGCAAAACAAAAAGGATTGAAATCATATTTCTAGGAGGACCAGAAATTGGTAGGAGTGGAATTCTGGTCAAAACAGACACTGGAGGCGTTCTGCTTGATTATGGTTTTTCAGTGTCCAATCATATGATACCGGAATGGGTTCCAGAGCTTGAGATGATTGATACAGTTCTTGTTAGCCATGGTCATCTAGACCATCTAGGGGGCTTGCCGGTTCTCTTTGATGAGTTCGATGGCAAATGGTGCTCTGTTGGACCGACTGGAGGTATTGCCAAAGCACTCCTACTTGATGCGATCAAGGTTGGAACACCATTTCCACCCAGAAGGTTCAACAAGTTAGACATGATTTCTCGATTCAATGAAGATAACATAAAGAAAGTAACAGACAATCATGTCCGATTAGAGTTCGGTGTAAGTAGTGAGGTGGGACCGGGGATTGTCGTGACACCTATTGAAGCATGTCATATTCCAGGCAGTGCTGTATTTTCCATCGACGTCGAAGGTGTGAAGATTCTATACACCGGAGATTTCAACATGGACGAATCTGTCCTTTTCCCAGGAGCCAATATTCCTACTGACTCGGACTACGTCATCTTCGATGGTACGTATTGGGGAAGGGAAGATTTTAACCGAAAAAAAGTAAATGACACAATTAGTGACATAGCAACAAATTATGGACCGTTGATAATTCCAAGTTTCGCTGTTGGTCGTTCACAGGAAATACTCATGATTCTTGAGAATCTAGGTATTACAAAGAATCGTAATGTTATTGTCGCAGGGATGGCAGAACACATAACAAATCTTGTTGGAGTAAAGGGCCACTGGAATAGTATGAAGAAGAATAAGGTGCATCTCGACAAAGATGACGTGCTTGTTGCTGGAGGAGGAATGATGGGAGGAGGACTTGCAAGACATCATTTCAACGAGCAGAAACAGAATCCAAAGGCTGCTATTATCTTATGCGGATATCTAGCCCCAAGAACACCTGGTTGGAACCTACTTCATGGATACGAACCTCATGAATGCAAAATGGAATATGCTAGATTAAGTGCGCACTCTTCGTCAACTAATCTTCAATCCTACATTAACACATGTTCTGGAAAGAAGGTCATGGTTCACACTCCAACAGAGATAGCACCCAAGGGCATAATGATTCCTAAATACGGAGAAAGAATCTTGATCAAACCATGAGTTTAAGCAACTACTTCAAGAACTCCATCGAGGACTAGCTTTGTAGCTACAAACTTCATTGCTGGAAGACTAACATTGAGCATACGAACAACATCTTGCAATGGAAGTGTACCATCACATAGATCGACAAACCTGACAACGACATTTCCATATGCTTTCTGTGTATCCTCATCCACCTGACCTAGTTTCTTTAGATGGCTTGTGGGATTTATTTCAACCTTAAAGTCAATCCAACCATATTGGTTCATTATCTGAAGGCAACCAAGAACTGTTTCGCGAGGCAAATCTAAACTCCGGACAAGACCCCCGATGGTGTCGTTGTTTTCAATCGCACTCTTAACAGCTACTATCGCTTGTCCAACTTCACGGTTCTTGAAAGGTAGAGATTTCCCAGCTTCTCGTGATCGAACGATGTAGTCAAAGCTGATTGGTTTCACAGGCATTCTTACAAGTACATTGAATATAGAAGGTTCAAATACATCTGCCTTTCCATTCCAATTATCCCAAACATCTTGATATTTTTGCTCAATCTCAAACAAGAGTGAAGTCAGAGTGCTTCTCTGTTCATCTTCTTCACTATCATTTGTAACAATGAGGGCAAGCACAAAATGTTTGGACTTCTCGATCATGACAAGGTTTCCTTCATGTTCGATTGTTTCGAGCGCGTCTGTAGGAGCTCCTTCAACGGATTCAGCATCAATTCCACCAAATGAATCAAGCGCGGATATAAGAGACGCAACTGCGTTTGTGTCAATTTCATCATCGGCATACTTAAGGTGGAAAGCAACATCAGGCATTCCCTCTTTCTGTACAATCAGCAGAAGGTGGAGAATCTTAGGACGGTCATGAACTGCTTTGGTCACAACCTTTTGCGGTGTTGTTTTTTCGATTTCTGTTTCTACAGCTTCTGCAATTTTAGCTGCTTGAGTGCTTGTTGGGATTGGAGTTTCACTAATGGCTTCAATGCCACTATCAGTATATGGTACGGTCTCAAATCCATCACCTGTAGATTCCATAGTTGATGCTGCACCGGCTGTTGGCGATACTCCAGGTTGATCGATCTCCTCAGTTCCTTTTCTAACAGTAATCATCTCACTGATTGGCAGGTCAGGAAGAGTGACACCTACAGTCTTTGCAGAAACCTCAAGCATAAGTCGAATAAATTCTTCACGTCTTGACTTATCAGTTGCAACCATTGCGAAAGTTGGAGCGCCAAGTAAGCGTTTGATCTTCTCTGCTTTCATGGATTCTGGAAGATCTTGTTTGTTGGCTATGATGAATAGTGGAACTGCAGGTGCTTCCTTTCGTATATTCCGCAAGAGTGACTTTGTCTGCATTACGTTCCTAAAACTTGAATCTGTAATCAGAAAAATAACATCAGTGCCTGAGAAATAGAAACTCCAGAGATCTTGAAACACAGCCTGTCCGGCGAAGTCCCACACAGTCACAAGGAAAGTACCAAACTGTATAGTTTCTGATGAGTCTACTGCGACATTGATTGTGGGCACATAACCTCCTGGTGCAGGTTCTTTCCCAAATAGTAAACGAAGAAGTGTACTCTTGCCTACACCACCGCTTCCAACGAAACTGACCTTGAACCGAGTGAAGATTAGTTCACCGAGAATGTCATCCAGATTGTCTCGGATGTAGCCAATACTATTTCCTCGGAGAGCAGTTGAAACCCGAGAAGCGCCCTCTCTAACCCGATGCTGGATTACTCGGTCTTCATCACGTCCATCGGTGACAAACATAAGAATCATATCTCCATCAACTGAGCCATGAAAGACCTTATGCTTCTCAGCGACAAAGACAGGTGTATCTTGAGATAGACCTTCGGTTGAATAGAGGTCCATATAACCAGCCAAGAATTCACGAATATCATCTTCAAGGAAATCAATCCTCCAAAATCTAGTCCTAACCACAACGTTGCCATCAGCCTTTTCTATCAATAACACGTTGTGTATCACTGGTTATCACACTCTATCCATTATTTTGTTATTTCGTTAGGAGTTATCTACTTTTCCTGCATTTTTCATATTTTCTTCTATCTATGAACCTTATGTGTGCGTGCATTATCCTTCTTTTATAGTAATTACCTCTCTCCTGTGTAGTTCTGCAAAAACTGTCACAAGAACACTGGGTTGTATACGAAGTTTCTTTGCGATGTTTTCGATTGTTCTTTTACCATCAACAAGATTGACAATCTCATCAACTCGAGAGTAAAGAGATAGTACTTCACTGTCTGGCTTTTTAAGAAGAATGGGAGAGTCATCTGGTCCAATCTTCAACACAAACTGAATCGCACCCATCCTATGAAGAAGGTGTATTGCACCTAAAACCATCTCTGGCCCCTTACTTGGTACTAAAAGTGACATTGTCAGAGAACCATCTAGTCGATTCCATACAGTTTCAATAAAGTCTCTGAGAAGAGTGTTCTTAAAACGTTCCCAGAGAAGAGCTCTTTTTTGCTTTGGAGCCATCCTTGAAGGAATTACTTCAGGGGGAAGTGTTGCTAGCAGCTTTAGAGTGAACGGTGATGAACGGAATAAATCCGTTGGATCATCAACTACCTCAGGAACTTCATCCATGAAAAGGTCAGGGAGGAATGAGAACTTCTCCCGTAAAGCTTCTACGTTAACACCAGTTCCAGTAATCAATGTATATACATAATGACCTCGTTCAATAGTAATGTAGTTCAAATCACCTGTTTGAAACACTGAAGTTTCAGTAGGCTTTTCCGGGTCAAATTTGAAAGCTGATATAGCAGCTACAATATTGGGCGCCATTTCAAGCAGCCTTGAACGTTCTTCATAGTAATAGCTAAATGCAGCTTCTCCAGTCCGGCGGTCAACTACGAAGAATGCTTGGTGTCCAACACCTACCACCGCTGATTCTTCAGAAGATGTAACACCGTCAATAGACTCATCGATCTCCCAACGTTGATAGGCTAGCTCAGGGTGCATATCCATGAAACCAGCAATAGCCATTGATGATAGGAGTAAATGAGTTGGCTTAGAAGACACATCTGATAGATCCAATCCATATCGATCTTCATAATCTCTTGCTAGTTCAAGCTGGTTGTCAGAACCTGGAACAACAATCAGATTTGACGTGGATTTCTCTCTTATCTTCATTACAATCTGCTCCACTCTATCAGCTGTAGGAAGAGGAGGGGAGATGATCAAGATAAATAGAGTAATGCTTGAGAGGTCCTCTGACCAATCTACTTTAACAATTTGATCTGGTGAAATTCGCATCACTTCGATGGTATAGGGACCTATAAGTATGGGAGCGGAAAATGAACGTTCCTTTTGACCTTTTGATTGAAGTATCAAATCAACTGCAGTCCCCGTCTTATCCTCAAATGTGGGGTCGATACTTGTGATAAAACACAATCTAAGACGTTCTCTGAGGAGTGAATCTGCTATTCCTACAAATTCTTCTTTGAAGTCTCTAACAGAAGTTTGTTGAATTTTTTTACTTGAAGCCTCTTGAAGTCGCTTCATTCTCTCGATATCTTGTTCGGATATCGTGTCAGAATCCGACAATCCGGCAATGATAGTGACCTCACTCACTTTACAGATACAAGTATTAATTTCATCGATTTCTGTAGTAACAAATTCGCGAGCTGAATTTTCCTGCATTAATTTGTAGTAAGTCTCAACCACTTGTTGAAGGAATTCATCAGTCACTTTCACTTTACTAAATGATATTGATGCTAGTGCTTTGGACCCTAGAAGGTCAAAAAGTATAGCATTAACAATCATAACTAAATCATCCTCTTCATACCAACAAATGGACTTGCGCACTCCAATGCATCATGTCAGACATCACTAATCAACCTTGTTCCGTTCTCCTTGCGAGAAAGTCCTCGAATGACATTAAATCACGCATCAGCTTTTGATACTCCGTAGCAATCCAGTTTATATCATACTCGATAAGATCATTTCCGCCTCCTGAATCTATTGGAGGCAAATCTGATATTGCATCGAAAACATTCACTGGTGGTGGTAAGTCTTTTGACCCAAGCCTTACATTATGTCTGGTCCTTCCACGAATAATTACCGCAAAATAGCCTGTTAATAATTCATCACTAGTTACGTTTCTAGAACCAACAATAAACACGCGCCTTCTTCTTTGAGGCACTCCAAATTCCTCAGCGTGTAGATTGAGTATTGTTACTCCATATCCCTCTTCTTTCAAAGATTTCACAATCGAATCCAAGACTCTACCGTGTTTAATCCATTTCAATCCAGGGACATTCTCAATCACAACATTATCTGGTTTTAGAACACTTACAAATTCAAGCATGCGAAAAATTAGGTTGTTCCTCGGGTCGATTGAGTTTCTATTCCCTGCTGTGGAAAATCCTTGGCAGGGTGGTCCTCCAATTAAAGTTGTCAAATGTTTTCCTCC
>PJET01000069.1 GCA_002825515.1 Candidatus Thorarchaeota archaeon MP11T_1
TCCAATACCTATTGATACACCGGATGATTCCTTCGTTCAGATGATTAAGAAAACTGGTGGTCCATTCATTCAGAGCTGTTATCAATGTGGTACATGTAGCGGGAGCTGTCCTGCTGGAGCTCGAACTAACTACCTTGTACGTGGAATTATTCGCAAGGCTTTGCTCGGTCTTAAAGAACAATGCATCTCTGCACCTGAGCTCTGGTATTGCACAACCTGCTATACTTGTACTGATAGATGCCCACAGGATGTCAGACCGACTGATGTCATTAAAGCCATCAGAAATGTTGCTGTTGCAGAAGGCTACATGCTATCCCCTCACCAGAAGACCGCGTTGAAAGTCCTTGAAGCAGGTCATGCAGTGCCACTTGACAAAGAGTCTTGGGAAAACCTGCGAGAAAAAGTAGGAATTGAAAGAGTTCCACCTAATGCCAGCCGATACCCTGAAGCAATCGAGGAAATCAGAAAAATTGCTAAGAAAACCGGTTTTGACAAGTTAGTGGAAGAGAAAGAGGAAAAGAAGGAGGAGTAATTTTGGCAAAACAGTCATTCTATCATTTCCTAGGTTGCATAATTCCTCATAGATATCCAAGCGTCGAGTCTGCAGCGAAACTAGTCTTCAAAGATCTCGGTGTCGGTCTTCTTGATATGGAAGGAGCAACATGTTGTCCCGCTCCAGGAGTATTTGGTTCGTTTGATCGAGTAACATGGGCAACTATAGCTGCTCGCAACCTGACAATTGCTGAAGCAGGTGGTCATCCCATCACAACCGGATGCAATGGTTGCTTTGCTAGTCTTTGGGATGCCAATCACGAACTCAAACATGATGATGAGCTAAGAGATGCAGTGAATGAGAATCTGGCTGTTATAGATCGCGAATTTAAAGGGACAATAGAGGTCTGGCATTATGTGGATGCACTCTATTCTCATGTCGGTCTTGAGAAAATCCGAGATCGTGTGACTCGTCCATTCAAAGGAGTCCGAATGGCTCTACATCCTGGTTGCCATTGGATGCGGCCCAAGCAGATTAAGAAGAAAGATGATTCAGAACACCCTCGCATATTCAAAGAACTATGTGAAACATCTGGTGCTGAATACATACCTTACAAGGATGAACTGATTTGTTGCGGAGCAGGAGGAGCAGTCCGAACTGCAGATGTGAAAATTGCCCTTGAATTCACAAAACAGAAGTTTGACAGCCTCTTGGACGCAGGCGGAGCTGATATGGTAATCACACCATGCCCATTCTGTGAACTCCAGCTTGACATGGGCCAAGTTGAGATTCAAAATTACTTTGATGCAGAGTATCATTTTGACATCTTGCATGTCGTTGAGTTGTTAGCACTGGCTTTTGGTCATGAACCTGAAGAGTTTGGCTTGACGACTCATTTACAGTATATGCAAAGAAAGAACCAACCAAATTGGGAACGACTTGGTATAGAAGCCAGAACATAACCTATTCATCACATATCTTCCATAATGTGAACCATATTCTCTCGACCTTCCCTGAATCGTCGAATTAGTTTTCTCTCTTCAAGTGATGTAAGAATCGTACTGGCAAGTGACTGTGACATATCAAGCTCCTCATAGATTTCTCGTTGAGAACAAGACCCACCTCTCTTTGTCAGAAATGAAAGTATGTCCTCCTCCTGTTTTGATAGTCTGACAGGTGAAATTATAGTTCTTGTCTTGAAGCGCTTGACAATATCAGGAATCCGTTCGATAAAGAGAACTACCACTGCTCCAACTAGAAGGAATGCAACCCCAATGGGGATCAGTTGGACAGGGTTCATTTGGAAAGGGACAGTTTCTATAATGGCCACTGGTATCTGATATTTGATGATATATGCTACTTCTTGCCCAGGTAGTAGTTGTTCATTGAACCAGACAAAGATAGAACTTTGTCCATCAGTGTAGTTTAACGATGGATTCGGGAACAGCGGAGCTGAAACATCTGTCTGTAGCACTGCATGAGCTGGAAGGATTGCAGTGAATGTCAAAT
Organism: Candidatus Thorarchaeota archaeon MP11T_1; assembly: GCA_002825515.1. The sequence continues at coordinate 2,003 of PJET01000069.1, forward strand.
TCTGAATCTCGTTAAATGGTCTGATATAGTATATCAGATGGCTGAGATGCATTGATTGATCTTCATTCAACCCAATTTGCTCTTGCAGACATTGAGTTGTGAGGTTTAGCAATAATGTGGCGAAAGAACCTCCTGACATTGGAATTGCTGAATAGATTCTTACGACCATGTAATTACTCTGTGGAATGACAGTTGTTTCGACGACCGTTCCATTAAACAAAGCACTTGAAACATTAAGACTTCTCACATCAATCCTCATGTCAAAGTAATCATATTCTGATAAGCCAACATTCCACACATCAGATCGAACAACTAACGAAGTATCACAATCAGTACCAAGAGTGGCTGTGATAGTCATATTAGTCATCAAAATCTCTTGGTTACCTATTTGCTGTGCATTTGTCTTGGTTACAAAAATAGCAGGAACAATAACAGCAAGAATGAGTGTAAACCCTATCAAAGCCTGCCTTTTGTTGACCATATGGACCACATCTACTATATACAAATCCTCTATGAATACTCCGGTTGAGCAGAAGGTGGAGGGAGTCACCTCCCTCCTATGGCGTTCAACGGCGCTTGAAAATTAGGCCGACACCTGCAATCAATACTACTGCAGCACCGATTAATGCAAATGACTCGATAGGGAGGTTTAGGATACCCATTGGTGGCGTGTATGGTGAACCTCCTTCAATAAGCCTCAGTGAGGGATCATGAAGGATTGAACCTCCATCGAAATTTGGATAAGCGAAGAAAAGTAGGAGTCCATTCCCGTCTGTCCAATAAGATGCTGAAACATCTACACCTACTTTAGATCCATTCAACATTGTCATAACTGCAGTGTCCAACCAGCGATAGAACCCACGGGTAACATCTGTTGCAGAATCAACAAACGAAATCTCTTGTACCGTATCATCAATGCCATCATCATCTTCATCGAGATCTTCAAACTCTTCTCCAAGGAATTCCATCACATCGCTAGAGTCGTGCTCATCATCACCAGAATCCTCGTGAAGGACGAATTGATGGTCGTATTCGTCACTTGATGCCACATCCTCCCTAAGATAGTTCAAAACTGCTACACTTGAAGTGTTTGATAAGAAGGGGAAATTACCAATCTCAATGTCAATCTTGAGCTCTACACCACCCAAGACGGTATAATTGGCTTTGATTCCCTCATCATCAGTCACAGTTCCATTGTAGTCCTCCATGTAGATATGCCCATACAATTGCAGTGTCATGAACTTGAATCTCGAGAAGTCATAATCAGGGTCCTCTCCTCCATCACTAGCTAAGAGGGTGTCGTTTTCATCGTCATCATATCCAGGCATCCAATCCTTAAACCAATCATCTTCCCAATCACCACTGAGACCTCCCTTTGTATAGGATGCATAGACCTCTATGTTCCGACCTAGATTGTTGGTGATCGCGCCAGTCTGAAGACTCCACTCAAAGGCATCTAGTGGCGCAAAGGCAAGTGTTTCATCTGGTTGATACACACCATCGCCATTTGCATCCTCGAACTCCACAATCATCATGTAGTTAACCATGAAACGAGTTAGAGAACCATTATCATCAGATGTATACCAATATTGATACGATGGTATCTCCGGATTTAACATCACAGTCAATATGTCAGTCTGTATCCATGCTGTTCCATCAGAGTCCCGACGTTCTTCTGGCTCCTTCTCATCGTCATCAGAATCATCGTTTCCATCATCACTCAATGTGACGGCGTGTGCAGTTATTACAGATGAAACGAGCAGGAACAGAACTGATAGAAGTAACGCTTTTCCAAATAGCGTCTTTTTCCTCAAGAATTATTTCACCACATATCGCTTCTCATTTCCATATATAATGACAATTGAGCACCCTACAGGTTGTTAGGCATAAGAAGCGTTCATAAGACTCCTTTCATTCAATTACGTTTTATGAAACTTCAAAATAGTTCATTATGATTATTGACTCGCATTTCAACCAAGAAGAGAAAGAAGAATTTCCATGATTATTTTGCATGAATCTTTGTTGGTGATGAGAATTCAGTAACTTCGATCTTACTCAAATCATAAAGGCGATGTTCCTCTCCTCGATATTTTATTCGTGTGAGGTAAGCTCGAGTATAGAGCCTAGTCGCCTTCATAATTCTGGGACGTTATCTGTGTAATATTAAGTGCATGGGTTAGAAATTGTTAACTCTCAAAGTTTGGCGCCAATTATTTTGAGTCACCTCAGTTTTTTCAATTATCGTCCGATGGGAAGTATTTTATCGGGCAATCTCGAATCGACCCGGTACCTCTTCGGAGTGATAGAAGAATGGCTGAGCCCATATCAAAACCAGTTGTCATAATTGGTGCTGGTATCTCAGGAATGCGTGCCGCACTAGATCTTGCTGAGATGGGAGTCAAGGTGTTCCTTGTTGAGAAACGACCCTCGATTGGTGGTCATATGTCTCAATTGGACAAGACCTTCCCAACATTGGACTGTAGTATGTGCATTCAAGGACCTTGGATGGTTGATTGTTCCCGACATCCCAACATTGAGATTTTAGCTTACTCAGAAGTTACAGCAGTAAGCGGGAAGCAAGGCGATTTCAGAGTGGAAGTACTCAGACGAACTCGCCGAGTAGATGCTGACAAATGTACTGGCTGTGGTGATTGTCAGAGAGTCTGCCCGATAGAAGTTCCCAATGAGTATGATCTCGGACTCAAAATGAGAAAAGCCGCATACATTCCATTTCCCCAGGCTGTTCCAAACATCGCAACAATAGACCATGAGAATTGTATCGAGTGTATGGTATGTGTTAAGACATGCAAGGCTGAGGCTATTGTCTTTGATATTGTTGATGAAACAGTCGTTATCAATGCTGGCTCCATCATAGTAGCAACTGGATATGAGCTTCTTGACCCAGCCACAGTACCTGAGTACGGTTATGGTCGTTTTCCCAATGTTGTTACTGCTTTAGAGTATGAACGAATGGTGTCAGCCAGTGGTCCAACTGGAGGCGTTGTCATGCGCCCCTCAGATGGTCGAGAACCGCACCGGATAGCTTTCATACAATGCGTAGGGTCGAGAGATGTCAACCACTGCTCCTATTGCTCAAAAATCTGCTGCACATACGCAACAAAGGAAGCCATTATCACAAAGGAACATACTCCTGAAGTCCATATTGATATCCTATATAATGACATGCGCGCCTTTGGTAAGGGCTTTGAAGAGTTTCTTGTTAGAGCTGAAACAGAATACGACATTCACTTTGTGAAGGGAATTCCAAGTGAAATCCAAGAGGACTATTCAACTAAGGATCTCATAGTTCGCCATAGTGATGCGAAAGGTCATAGTGTGCTTGTTGACAAATATGACCTAGTAGTTCTGTGTCCAGCAATGATTCCATCCTTGAATACAAAACTGAATGAAGAACTAGGTATCTCTACTGATGAGTCTGGCTTCATTCAACCTGATTTGAAATCGTTGATGATTTCCGAAACCGGTGTACCTGGAATTCATATGTGCGGAGCAGTTCAGATGCCCAAAGACATTCCTGACTCTGTAGCTCAGGGTAGTGCTGCAGCTGCTCTTGCAGCTCTAGACATCACAATTCCGCAAGGAGAAGAAACAGAAGCGCTCACAGAGGAAGACCTAGAGCTCATTGCTGCCGAGCCAAGAATTGGTGTTGTCATATGCTCATGTGGCATTAACATTGCTGGAACTGTAGATGTAGCTGAGGTCACAGAGTATGCGAGTAGCCTTCCCAATGTTGTCTATGCTGAGAATCTTCTCTATTCATGTTCTTCAGATGCTCAAGTTGTCATCAAAGAAGCTATCAAGGAACACAATCTCAACCGTTTAGTTGTAGCATCATGCACCCCGCGGACCCATGAACCGTTATTTAGAGCAACAATCGAAGAAGCTGGACTGAATAAGTACTTGTTCGAACTTGCCAACATTCGGGAGCATTGCTCTTGGGTGCATCAAGCAGACAAAGATGAAGCGACATCAAAAGCGATGGACTTGGTGAGAATGTCTGTCGCTCGAGCCAAACTACTTGAAGCACAGGAGGAAGCTGTCACACAGATTGAACCTACAGTTCTTATCATTGGTGCTGGTGTTGCAGGAATGGCTGCTGCTGAGGTAATCTCAGAAAAGGGTTTCACTGTATATCTTGTGGAGAAACAGAACAAGGTTGGCGGATTCCTAAATGAACTTGCCACCGTTAATTTTGATAACAGACCGGCCTCAGAGGTCGTGGCCGATTATGAGCAGAGGATTACTGCGAAAGAAAACATCCATCTAATGCTGAACTCAGAGGTCGTGGAGGCAAAGGGTTCTGTCGGTGAGTTTGAGGTTGTCATTAAGACTGGAGCGAAGAAAGAGACTCTGATGGTTGGTATTGTTATTGTTGCCACTGGAGCAGTTGCACTTGAAGAGAAAGGTCTCTATGGTTTCAACAAACTCCCTGAGGTAATGACTGAAGTGGAGTTCAATAATCGAGTAGCCAGTGGTGAAGATATTGCGGATGGTGAAACCTTTGCAGTCATTCATTGTGCAGGATCTCGTGAGGATGCATCACTTGAAGGCTCTCGCACTTGGTGTTCTGGCATTTGTTGTATGATTGCTCTTGAACATTCACTTGAGCTAGTTGAAAAGTATCCTAACTCAAGAGTGTTTCACTTCTACAGAGACCTACGAGTTTTCTATGATGCTGAGGACAAGTATCGTGAAGCCCGCAAGAAAGGCATTGTATTTGTAAGATTTGACAAGGACTCTCCACCCACGGTCAAAAAGGGTAAAGACAAAGCACTGAGCATTGTTGTAATGGACCAAGTATTGGGCGCCGAGCTGACTCTTGATGTCGATCATGCTGTTCTTGCAACTGCTATGGTGCCTAGACAGAACAAAGAACTCTCTGAGTTGTTCAAGGTACCATTGAACCTATCTGGGTTCTTTATGGAGGCACATCCTAAGTTACGTCCGGTAGACTTCCAGACCGATGGTATATTTGTGGCTGGTGCTGCTACAGCTCCCAAGAGTATCAGTGAGTCTGTTGCCGAAGGTCAAGCTGCTGCTTCTAGAGCTTTGATTCCTCTTATCAAAGGAATTCGAAAAGCTGAGGCTATTGTGTCCGTTGTGGATCCTGAGATTTGTGTAGGCTGTGGAACGTGCGAAATCAACTGTGCCTATAATGCAATTGAGGTAGTTCCTGGTGACGGTAGCCATGATTATGCAGTTACAAATCCAGTGCTGTGTCAAGGCTGCGGAAAATGTGGTGCTGGATGTCCTGCTGGCGCCATCACTATGAAGCATTTTACTGACGACCAGATAATCTCCCAGATCCGCACCGCACTCGAGAACATGCCTGCAAATGACTCTAGGATTCTCACAATACTCTGCAACTGGTGCTCATATGCAGGAGCGGATAATGCAGGTGTATCTCGTTTCCAACAACCACCCAATGTGAGAGACATTCGTGTTATGTGCACTGGTAGAGTAAGTGTTCAGCATATACTAGAGGCATTCAGACTTGGTGCTGACATGGTCTGGATATCTGGATGTCACGTTGGAGACTGTCATTATGTTGATGGTAACATTTCATTTGAACGTAGATTTGCTATTGCAAAGAAAATCATCGAGAAAGCTGGACTTGAACCCGATCGACTTCAGTTCACTCACATCAGTGCAAGTGAAGGGTCAATCTGGGCTGAAACTGTGAGGAAATATGCTGCTCTCGCAGATAAACTGGGACCAAGTCCATTGAGAACAAGGAGGCGATAAGAACGACAGAGTCCTGGGGTCAGTTCAAATCATTTGAAGGAAAGAAGTTCAAGGCATTTGATGCTGAATTTACCAATAAGGTTTCCAAACTTATTGGAGGCAAAGACCTCACTGCCTGTTTTCAATGTGCCAAATGCAGTGCTGGTTGTCCGGTTTCTGATAAGGTGAACATTCAGATTCATGAAGTCATGCGAATGCTTCTCTTTGGACTGGAGGAAGTCCTTGATACTGACATGGTCTGGCTGTGTTCAACATGCTATACCTGCCAAGAACGTTGTCCACAAGGCATCGACATCACGGATATTCTGTTTGGTCTGAAGAACATGGCGTTCAAGAAAGGGATTACACCCTCTGGCTATATTGGAGCAAGGCAATCCCTGTACGATACAGGAAAGCTGTACGAACCAACAGATTGGGAACGCGACGACCTAGAGCTAGACCCAGTGCCTGAACTAAACATTTCGGACACAAAGAAGATGTTGGATAAAATGAAACTCATGAATTTGGAGGAGGAAGAGTAAGATGACTCAAACCTACGAAGTCTTTCTTGGGTGTGCTATCCCAAGCAGGTTCAATAATTATGAGTCATCCATGCGTGCAGTCGCAAAGGAACTCGGAATCAAGTTGTTAGACTTTGATGGTGCATCATGCTGTGGCACAGTTGTCCTCAAGTCAATTGATGAGAATAGCTGGCTTTCACTGTCTGGGCGAAATATCGCGCTGGCTGAACAAAGAGGACATGACATTGTCACTCCCTGTAACGGTTGCTTCGGCTCACTAAAGGACACAGATCATGTACTCCATGATGACGTGTCCTATAGAAAAAAGGTCAATGCTGTACTCAAACCATTAGGTCTAGAATACACTGGGAAAACAAAAATTCGTCACTTTGTTGAAGTTCTATATGACATGAGGGACGAGATAGAGAAGAAGATTGTCAAGCGCTTAGAAGGTCTAAAGGTTGCATTTCACCCAGGGTGCCACTTAATTCGCCCATCCAATGTTGCAGGATTTGATGATCCTGAGATACCACGAAAAGTCGACGAGCTAATCGAGCTGACTGGTGCTAAGAGCGTTCACTGGGATATGAAACTTCGCTGTTGCGGCTCACCTCTTCTCATAGCAAGTGAAGAGGTTGCTACAAAGATCCTACAGGAGAAGATGATTTCAGCAAATGGTGCTGGTGCAAATTGTGTTGTCACTAATTGTCCTGCTTGTCACACTCAGTTCGACATTCAACAATTAGGTCTCAAGGATGATGAAGGCAACTCCTTGGAACTACCTGCGTTGTTTGTCACTCAGGTGTTGGGTGTAGCGATGGGAATCAATCTTGAACCTCTTGGTCTAGAACTAAATAGAGTGTCTTTAGATCCAATTAATCACATTCTTGCCATCTAGGAGGTCACTGTTTCAGCTTGCTTTCCCCGTAGAAGAGTTGTCCTAATCTCTTCATGGCATCTCTGACACATTCTCGCTTGCCGCTGACCTGAAGATGCCGTTCCCCATCTAGAGAAATGT
>PJET01000171.1 GCA_002825515.1 Candidatus Thorarchaeota archaeon MP11T_1
ATCTTGAAATGTTACTATCGTATCTCGCTTTATGTAACGATTCAGATCTTTATACAGAATGCCTAGCTGATAATGATCCGATAAGGAAATGTACAGGTGCGGATCGAATTTGGAGAATTCGTGGCTCGCCAACTGAAGCAGCTTTGGTTGTCGCTCTTGAAAAAGCAGGCCTCCATAAGTATGTTCTTGATGAAGCATGGCCAAGAATTTCAGAAATCCCATTTAGTAGTGATAGAAAATTCATGGCAACTCTTCATAAACCAAGCATAGCTGTTCAGAGAGACTATCCATCATTAGCCAATCAAGATTCAAACCTATTGATTGTCAAGGGGGCTCCAGAAAGAATAGAAGCATTTCTCAAAAAGCCATCTGGAATTGAAGGAGTTGTTAACGACTTTGCATCTCAGGGATTGAGAGTGTTAGCTTGTGCAATACGGCACCTGCCAAATGACCATCTTCAAGCTACAGAAGAAGATCTAGTGGATATGGAATTCGTGGGACTCTGCGGAATCAATGATCCGCCACGTGAAGGTGTTATAGACTACATAAGGAAGGCTGAGAAGGCGGGTATCGATGTGATAATGGTAACTGGAGACAATGAATACACTGCCAAGGCTATTGGTAAAGAAGTTGGAATATTCAAACTAGAGAGAGATGATAAGAGCCTCATAGGAGATGATATCGATGCGATGGATGATGATGAGCTTCGCGATTCTCTTGAACAACGGTCGAGTATACTTGCTAGAACAAGCCCCATTCACAAACTAAGGATTGTCAAAGCACTTCAAAAAACAGGAAAGGTAGTAGCCATGACTGGAGATGGTGTGAATGATTCACCAGCTCTACGTCAAGCGAATGTGGGTATTGCAATGGGCATTACTGGAACGGACATTGCAAAAGAAGCTGCGGACATTGTGCTTCAGGATGAACGATTCGAGTCTGTTGTTGATGGTGTTGATGAAGGCAGGCATATTCTCAATACTTTTAGAAGAGTCGTTCTCTTTCTGACATCGACAAACTTTGCAGAGAGCTTTGTTATCCTAGCGACACTTTTGATATTTGTTAATCCAGTTCTCCTTTTACCCTTGCAAATCCTTTGGGTCAATTTAGTCACTGACGGAATGCTAGACATCGCATTATCTCTTGAGCCAAAAGAGAAAGGTCTCTTGGATCAACCACCTACCTCAACGGGGGAGAGGATATTATCGCGACAAACCATCTCGAGGGCTCTATTCTATGGGACTGCTATGGCAGCAATTGTTATGACAATTTATTTTCTGTATCTCGGTCAGGATGCAAAACTAAGAACAATGCTCTTTGTGAGCTTAATCGTGACTCAATGGTTTAGTGTTCAAAATTGCAGATCACCAACGAAATCAGCTTTCACACTTGGCATATTCAAAAACAAGGTGATTTGGATTGTATATTGTATTGATATTCTTCTTGTCACAATCCTATTTGTTTTACCACCTTTAACAGCACTCTTTGAATTGGTTCCACTAGCTCCAGTAGAATGGATGCTTGTTACTGGTCTAGGATCCTTGATTTTTGTCATAGAAGAGGCTAGAAAGAGAGTGGCAATAAAATTACAGAAGTAATATTGTGTACTAGTTCTTAGTTTGAATCCCCGGAATCATCGATTTGCTCAGAAGATACGGTATCGCTCCTAGACTGCATTCGCTGCTTCTTAACATCAGTACGACCGACAATTAATCGCACTAGTCCATTGGCAAGGAGGGATATGACCAAAAGAATAAGCATCGTTGAGAAATTAATCCCTGGGAATATGAAGACAAATGCTGCTAGATTAAGTGTCAATATACCTGCAAGTACCTGAAGCATTTGAATCCAAAGAGGCAATTCTCCAAGAACTACACCCAGGACTATTCTTGATAGTCCAACAAGAAGCATTGCTGTAGCAGGGTAAATGATCAATAGATCGGGAGGTAATGAAATAAACAAGAAATCTATGACTGCTACAGCTATTGCAGCAACGCCTGTGAGGAACATGAATATTCTAACATATGTATGACCATGCATAATGTAGATGCTCCATACAATCCAGGCAATACCCATTCCCACCAGACCAATTGATAGGATTTCCAGTGCGTAGGCAAAACTGAAAGCCAGTTCAAGGACTGCAACCAAGGCAACTACTATTACTGCAACTCCTATGACATCATCAAGAAGATGAATCCAGGAAGGATCACGCTCCTCATTCATGTGCTGAAAGACAGATTGAAGAAAATTATCTCTTTCGGTCTGATTATCTAAACGAGAGATTAAAGTTGGATTTTCTTGTAGGCATCGGGAATCCTGATACCAGTCTTACCAGAGAATACATCTCTAAGGAGCTCCACATGCTCGTCAAGATCCTTCAATAACTTGTCTCTAGCATGTGCTTCAATATTTGGTTCGATACCCCAGATAGTCAAGTAATTGCTGACTACGCCAATCTCAATTGCACCTTCTTCAAAGTCACGAAAGATTGTGAGCTTGACCAAGAACTCTGATTCATACATATTCAAAATATCACGAACACTGATCATGACTAAATCGAGAAATCCAATGAGATCTTCGAGGTCAGGAGAATCCTGTAGGTTCCCTCGCATTGTTTCAGTCAGAGTTTGTATTTTTGAAGCGGTGTGTCGGAGATTCTCAAACATATGCATTAGCTTTGTGAACTCTCTAATTGAAGTTTCAAGTGCAGGAACAAGCTTATCATAGAGGTTTACAAGTAGGATACCTTTCGCATTCTCGCGAATGTCAGAAAAAGACTCGAGCTTACCTAGTGGCCCATCCAAATGCTCAATCTGCATGATTGTGTTTGTTACAGCTTGTATGGCTTTTACAGACTTCCGTTGGATGTTAGCCCACTTTTCGACAAACGTGTCAAGCCCCTCGCGGAGGTCGTCAAGCGTATCTAGGTAATGTGCCATTGTTTTCCGAGTGAACCTTGCTTACAGTCCATATAAGACATTCTCTGGGGACCAAAAGTATAGAGAATGAACGATGTCGAACATTCCTCATTATTACAGATCTTTCTGAAGCAATAGTTGGCATAGCATATTACGTTGTGAAGAGATCTTAGATGAGCTTTACGACTTCAACCCGGTGGATTCATTACATCGGTAGCTGTGGATAACTGGGGTCGATTTCTTGATAGTATTTAGAAAGCGAACGGTAATCATTTGCTTAATTGCTCTTGTGTTCGTATTGCCAATAGGAAGAGTTCAAGCTGTTGAAAATCATAATTTATCATGGGGTGTAGAAGTTGGTGATAGATTTGATTACCATTTCGCCACTCGATCCTCGGTTTCGAGTAGTAATCGTGATTACTATTATTATGTAGAGATTGACAGTCTCCCTACAATTCCGACTAATGTCACCGAATCTCCCAGAATTACAGCATCTTCTGTTAACGAATACAATACATATTTTTCCTTCTATTTTATGAATGATACAGAGGTAGAATTCATGTCCTTTCACTGGTCTGCTTATCCCATAGGAAACTGGAGTCTTGTGAAAGACCTATCTCTTTTGAAGTGGAATTACACTGAAGATGAAGTTGATATAATTGATACTGAAACCGAGTGGGGCATGGTCGTATCAGTTGACGAACCTCGTGGTGTTCATACCGACACTTTAAGATACTCGAAGAGTGATGGTGCTCTGAATCTACTAGAGATGAACTGGCAAAATTATGATGACACTTATCTTATTTACAGGACCACACGTTTGTATGAAGGTATCGATATGACAGTAGTGATAGGAGCTGCTGCGGTGTTTGGACTTGCCGCGGTTGTAGTAGTAGTTCTTAGGAAGAGAAGTGTCAAATAATCTTGAGAGTGTCCGACTTAGTTGGACTATGGATTATTGCATTGATAGTTCTGAAGAAGAGAGTCTAGATCAGCTTCAGAAGGTCAGACCGTGTAATGATACCTTGGATTCTTCCCTGGTTGTGAACTATGACAGCTTGATATGACTCGAAGAGTGGGATGATGACATCAACCGATGTGACCTCATCGACCATGAGTGATCCACTCGGACTCATGACTGCTTGGACTGAAATCTCACGAAGGTCATGTTGAAGATTCTGAATGATGTCCCACTCAGTTATGATTCCCACAATTTGTGTCCCTCGTAAGACAGGAAGTTGTGAGTAGTTGTGCTTCTGCATGAGAGAAACTGCTATCGAAACAACATCACGTGCGTCTATGACTATCGGGTCTGGAGTCATTATCTCAGAACAGACCTTTCCAGTCGTTCCAGTCAGGATATCGACTATCTTCTTTACTAGTGACAATTTGGGATCGAGGGATCCCCGTTCGAATCTCGCTATATAAGACTGAGAAACACCAATCGCTGTCGCTAGCTCAGCCTGAGTCATGCCGCTTCGCAATCGCAGATTTCTCAGGTCATCAGTTGTGAGAATCATGAGGCAATATTACTGTTGGTAATTATAGAATTTTTGGTGAGTACTCAGAGGTATTTTTTTCGTCATCCAACACAATTCTTTTATATTGACACCACTGGGCCGGGTGAAAAGACGAGTTGATTATTATGAATTTAAAAGTTACACGTGGCGCTGGACCCTCTGTTGACAAGCTCCCAGTAGAGATTGTTGAGAGAAAGGGGAAAGGACACCCTGACACTCTCTGTGACAAGGCTGCAGAGGAACTATCAGTTCGCCTTAGCGAATATTACATGGAAGTTTTTGATCAAGTTCAACATCATAATGTTGACAAGGTACTACTCGTTGGTGGACAGTCAAATGCGAAATTTGGAGGCGGGGATGTTATTGAACCCATATACATCTTGATGAGCGGACGTGCTGTCGATGTAGTTGACAAAGATTACGAACGAATAGTCCCTGTTGGCAAGTTTGCAGTTCAACATACTAGGGATTGGTTGAGCAAGGACCTCCCTCACCTTGATGTGAATTCAGATGTCATTATTGATTACAAGATACGAGCGGGAAGCACAGATCTAGTTGGCAACTTTGATTTGGAAAGAGGTGTGCCGAGAGCAAATGATACAAGCTTTGGTGTGGGCTATGCACCACTATCACCGACTGAGTTAATCACACTTGAGTCAGAACAACTCTTGAACAGTGATAAAGTCAAGAAGCAGTGGCCGCAGATTGGAGAGGACATAAAAATCATGGGTACAAGGGTTGATGACAAAATCCATGTCCAAGTTGCAGCAGCGATTATTTCTAGTGAAACAAAGGACAAAGACGAGTATGCTAATGTTATGGAAGGAATTAATGACCTCCTAACAGACCTAGCAGTCAAAATCACAGATATGGAAACTGATGTCAGTGTAAATACTGCAGACAGTCCTGACGATAATCTATTCTACCTAACTGTTACTGGGACTTCTGCTGAGCATGGGGACGATGGGCAAGTGGGTAGAGGTAACCGCGCAAACGGCCTCATAACACCCTATAGACCAATGACTCTCGAAGCTGCAGCTGGTAAGAATCCAGTGTCACATGTTGGTAAGACCTATAATGTTGCTGCTAGAGAGATCACGGAGAGAGTATACAAGGAACACCCAGACCTATCTCAAGTCTACTGTTATCTAGTCAGCCAGATTGGTGCACCTATCACAGAACCAAAAGCCATCAATGTCGAGCTCTTTGGAGATTGTGATATTGAGAAAGTTAAGTCTTCAGTCGAATCAATAACAGAGGAAGTCATTGGCAAACTCCCACGCGTATGGGAAGGATTTGTCAAAAGACAATATCAACTCTGGTAGTAACAAATCAAAAAAAAAGTAGGGCAGTAGCACGCTGCCCTATACTGTTATTTCTTTCAATTATTCTCCAGTCCAAGAGACTTCATGAATGCATCATTGTTCATCTCGCGACCTAGGAAACTCTCGACCATTTCATCAGGATCTAAACTTCCTCCAGGAGCGAGTATCTTTTGACGATATTCAGTACCGGTCTTGGTGTCCATGAAACCATTCTTTTCAAATTTGGTAAAGATATCTTCAGCATAGGCTTTGGACCATAGATAACTATAGTATCCTGCAGTATAACCAGGGTTAGCGAAATGGCCAAAACCAGCATCCATTTTGACTTCTTCAGGCATGTTATATCCAGTAATTTCACTGAAAATTTTTCGAAAGACTGCACTCGTGTCCTCTGCGCCTTCTGTATGATAAATCATGTCAATCAATGAGTAGGCGACCTGTCTAAGTTGGAGTGTTCCGATATCCAGTAACTTTGCATCAATCATGCGTTTAAGTAACTCCGCGGGAAGCTTCTTCTTCGGATTTTTATAGTGACCCGATAGGCTTGACAAGACTTCTTCTTTCCAAGCCCAGTTCTCAAACATCATTGATGGAGTTTCAATAAAGTCTCGGAGAACCCCACCTAATCCAAAACGAGCGTACCTTGCTTGATTACTAATAGCATGCATCAAGTGACCGAATTCATGAAAGAAAGATTCAACATCATTATGTGTGAGCAATGATGGTTTGTCCTTGGTAGGTTTATCGTAGTTGGATACCATTGCACACATGGGAAGGTATGCTGTTCCATTCTTCACACGTCGGTCCAGAATACCCCAGACTGCATAATGCTTGAATTTACCATCTCGAGGATAAAGGTCCAAGTAGAATATGCCTAGGGTTTGGTCATTTGTTTTATCAATAACCCTAAACTCTCGGACATCATCATGCCAAGTGTTTGGTTTCTCGGCTTCAATAAACTCAAGATTCAACACTGTTTGATAAACATTAAGAACTCCTTGAATTACTAAGCTTACTGGGAAATATTCCTTAATTTCATTCTGATCGACTGCGTATTTCTCTTTCATTAGCATCTCGTGATAATAGAAAATGTCCCAGATTTCAATAGTAATATCATCAGGCGACAAATTCAGCTCCTTTGCTTTGAGTTCTTTTAATTTCAGAGTTTCTTTCTCGCTCAACGGAGTTAACCGTTCCCTTAGGTCGTTCATGAAATCAATGACTCTCTGAGGTGTTTTTGCCATCTTTCTGGAAATGACATATTCGGCAAAATTTGAATGTCCGAGAAGTTTTGCCTGCCTTTCCCTCAAAGTGAGAATATCGGAAAGTCGTTCACTATTTTCTTTGCCACCTTTCTGATAGGAGATAATCATCATTTTCTTTCGTGTTTCAGGATTCTTCGCATAATTCACAACTGGGAAGTATACTGGATAATCGAGGGGACACAGATATTTGTCTCCATCTCTTTCCAGATTTTCATAGACCTGTAAGGGAACTCCATCAAGCTCCTCAGCTGTAAATGGGATAGTTGTCGTAATTTCATTAAGGACACGCTCAAACTCAGATTGTAGAACTGTGATATTATTTGCAACCTCAAGAAATTCCTTCCTTTCATCATCATCAAGTGCCGCGCCTCGATGTCTGAATTCTTTGAGCGAATGATCTAAGAGCGTCTTGTCCTCAGGTTCAAGAGAGTCCATCTCTGACTCTAATTCAACAAAAACCTCGTAGAGGTCCTTTCGCCCCCAAATTTCATTTACAAATTTTCTAGCATCTTTCTCAATATCATCAGCCATATCTCGCTGTGCCTTGTTAGTAGAAACATTTTTGATGAAGATATAACAACCAATATGATCTCCCAATGAACCTAGAACTTCCTCAAAATCCTTGAGAGTCTGAAGGCTCACCTCTCCCTTTGGTATAGATGCAATCTCATCGAGCCTCTTCTTTGCTTTTTTAATTTCTTCATCCGCAATTACTCGCATGTTTTCAGGAGCAATATTCCAGTCCGGTTTGCGGATTAATCCCTGCTCTGTCATAGTTCTCGAAACATGTTCTATCCATATTTAAGGAAAGCCTTGTCGGCGATTATTGGACTCAAAAATCAATGGCGAAAATAGCTGTAATATGTTTTAAAAGGACTCAAGTATAGTCCCATGCAGGCCAACCCCATAATTCATGCTTAGGGGTTGTGAATATTTAGGAGAATCATTAGCATGGGTAAAGTAACTGACCCAATTGCCAAGAGAATCAGAAAGAAGGCTGCCAAGGACATCAAGGGAGGCTTCTTTGGGAAGATCACTCATTATATCCCCGGCTGGCACGGGTATCAAGAGAAGGAAGAAAGACGCGCGGCTGACAAGGTCCTTCGTGAATTCATGGCCGACCAACTTCGGCTTGTCAAGCAAGACCTTGAGAAGCTGCAGATGATGGCTGTGGATTATAATCTAACAAAGACATGGGAGACATTCGATAGAATGCTCGCACTGACAGACAAGATTGAGTCAGCTATCAGGTATGCCGACTATGGATACGCCGCATGGGGTTCAAAAGAGAAGATCAATGAGAAGGAACTCGACCAAGTATACGAGTTCGATGCAGTCCTTATCGACGACATAGGTGCAATAAATGACGTAGTGGAGGAATTCCAAGACGACATGAACCAAGGCAAATTTGACGAAGCTTGGAATTACACCTATCGTATGTGGACAATCATGCAGCGCTTCGAAGAGAAATGGAAGCAACGAGAAGGCTACATGAAAGGCTATCAAGACTAGTCTATTGAAATATTCCGGGGCATTTGCTCCGGAATTCTACTTCTTTTCAAAACACAAAGAGTGTAATGCTAATCAATTTGAGCAGTTTTTTTTGGTCAACCAAGTATCTCAAGAATTCATTGATATACAACGGTTGACTTGGACATCAAAGGACAAAGAAAATACTATTTCAAGCCTAAGAAGTAACATTCAGAAAGCAGGGACACCATTTGAAGTATTCACGTCTGCTAAAGATGGCATCTAGACTCATTGGAATTGTTATATTCATTTACATTTTGATGGGAATAGATATCCAAAGCTTGCTAGTTACTTCTTTTTCAATTCACCCCTTTATCACTTTAATATTGATTCTAATGGTAATACCAATCATGGGTTTAAGAGGTGTAAGATGGCAGGTTGTAGCTGAGGGTTTGGATTTGAACTTGAAGGCGCTGGAATCAACAGAAGCTTTGTGTATGGCGCAATTGGCGAATCTGATCATTCCAGGAAATTTCGGAGATTTGATTAGAATCCCATATATGAAGCATAGAGGCAATCAAGTAGACAAGTCGATTATCAGTATCTTACTAGACTCAATATTAGGAGCAGTTGTTCCATTCACATTTGGAATTCTGGCAATAGCTATTCTTCTAGAATTCAGTATCACGATTGAACTCATTATTATAGGAACAATTTGGGTTGCAGGAGGCTACGGTTTTTACCGCATTATTCGAGCAAC
>PJET01000172.1 GCA_002825515.1 Candidatus Thorarchaeota archaeon MP11T_1
GATTTTCAGTATCACCATTAATGCCATCGGACAAACTTCCATTCTCTACATACAGACGTTTGAGATTCCAAAGATTAACTGATACCTTGCTACCAACCCAGTCATTAGCAACATCAATTGATAGATTTGTCTTAACATTGGTCTTTGAATCAGTTTCAGCATGAAGAGTGGTCGTTGTTTTATTGCCTGTTTGTTCAATGACAACAGGAAGAAGTTCGCCTTCAAGCTGGTTTTGATCAGAGGGATAGGCAATATCCACGGAATCAAAACTAATATCTTCATCACTATTAGTGATGCCTAATCCTTCATTTCCTTCTCTGGGATATTGGCTAAGTGAAACAAGACTCCCACTAGTGATGATAGCAAGGAAAATTATTACCACTAGTGTTTCTCTGTTCACACCTGAACCCTCTAGACTAAAGGATTGAGAACTGAATCCATGTTATAATTATACTTCGTATTATGGTCGTGTTAAAAAATACCAATGTCTTCAATATTTGGATAGGTACAAAGAATTAGATATCAGACTCAGAATTACTGGTTTCTTCACTATGGTAAACAGGTACAATGTAATCTCCTTCGATAGCCTTGAGTATTCGAATATAGACGTCATCTTCCGAAACTCCAGTAGAGGTGAGTAAACGTATTAATCTCACTAGGTTGAAAGATCCATCAGTTTCCTCTAAAGGTACGGCTTTCTTGATGAACTTCAATTGTTTTGGAAACTTCTTCGTGCCAATCTGATAATCGCGGATAAGAATTCCATCCATGAAATCATCAAACATCCATACGAAAGTATTACGTATTTTACCATTAATGACTTCTCCAGTAAGTTCTGTCAACGATTCATCAAGCATCATACCAATTGCACGCGCATAATTCTGCATCTTGTGTTCTTGCTCTGCAGAAGGAGGAGTCATTGTGATAAATGCGCAGATTAAATGTTCTGTTGGAACAGTACGAATTACTTCGGAAATTGGTACGACAGTATAATCACCTAATCCCTTACCCGTTTCAAACTCAGCTCTGAAGTGCATAATCGCACTGATGAATGCCGACAACATTCCCTCCTCGAAGCCTCCTTTGAAGACTTTTGAATAGATAGGTACTCCACTTAGCTTGTGTAGCACGAGAAAACCAAGAATATTACTAGCATCGTTAATCCGGTTCTTGATAGCAACTGCTTCATTGTGTTTCTCACGTAGTTTCCGAGTTCTTACTCTCTGTCCTGATACTACTGCTACTATAACAATAATTCCAAATCCTATTGGTATTGAGTTATCCAAAAGAGTCTGCACCAATCGGGCAGTGCTATCAAATGTAGGAACAAGAGCGGCACTAAAGCTTTGGACCATTTCGTGATTTTCTTTCTCAACTGCGATATTGACAGTATATGTGCCAGAACCCGAATCAGGCATGATAAGACCTACTGAATAAATTCCATCTCCCATTTCAGTCATATTTGAGCCAAAATGAAAGACACCACCAGGGCGATAGACTCCTAGTGTGACATTAGCACCCTCCACTGGAATACCGGTATCAGATTCAACAACTAGTACTTCCACAGTGAGAGGAGTTCTTTCAAGTCCCACAAGACTCGAGATAGAGGCAATCTCAATGGGAACTTTGTTGACAAGAAATGATATGACATGTGATTTTGTTTCATAGCCTTCTTTCCAAAAAGTAATTCTGATACTATAATCACCTGTAGCCATCGGTGATATTGTTAGATTATAATGACCATTACCGATGTTAGCTATCGACACCCATTCAGATCCTTCTTCTGTTATATTCACATCAGCTCCATCAATACCAGTTCCGTTGAAAGACATTGCATAGAAGAAATCATAGCTATATGGACGTCCATAGATGAGAGGTGTTAGGGGTCCTGAAGGTGGATTTAAAGTCGTCAGAAAATGTGACGTAATTGTTATGACGAGTGGAACTGTTTCATAGAACGGTGCTGCTGAAACAATTAGCACAGTAAAATCACCAGCACCAACAAGGGCAGTATCGAAATCCGCTTGCCACCAGTTCTTCACTGCATCAGCAGTGAACACCACATCTGGACCAGACCAATTACCTACGACCTGAGCCCCATCATTAATGATGTATAATCCATTATCATCATCCAAGAATCTCAAAAAAACTGTGACTGGTTGACCAACGACAGTTTCGAGAGTGTCAGAATAGACTAGTTCAAGAATTGCTGTATGATGTAGAGCAAATGAAACATAATCATAGGCAATTTCTGAACCGTTGGACCAAAGATAGCTCGCGCCCCAAATCCCCGCAGTTGTGTTAGTTGGTCCGAATGTGACAGAGGAACTACTTGCTGTTCCCAGACCACCGGATGAGTAACTCTCATACCAGCTTGTACGATTTGGTAGCATCCAGGTGTAATTAACAAAATCAGATATAGTCGGAATATCAGTTGATGTACCGAACGATACTGAGATTCGCGCGAGATCAGTACTGTGAAATATACTCTCGTTCGACCATCCAGAGTCATATCGCTCAACAATAGCATCAGCGGCATAGTTTGGAGATTGGCACATAATCCTCCACCAACCCAATCTGTCAGTGAGAGTATAAGGTATGGTAACTACTCCATCAGATATGACACACCCTAGTGTAACATTAGTTAGGAATGGGTCATAAACAGTGAAGTTCTCCCAATCTGATACATGAGTGATATGCAAACTAAGTTCTTCATAGACGCCAAGAAATCCTAGGTATGTAAACATCTCCAAATTTCCACTCTCTCCAGTTTCAATCGTAAATGCCACACCTTGGCGTAGTGTGTCTGTTGTCCAACTTGAATTGAGAAAACGATGATTCAATAGACGAGCAGAATAATCGAAAGAAACACTTGTGTTGGAATACACTAGTAGATCGAGGGCGTCAGTAGTCCAGTAATTCGAATTTGTTATTTGACCAAAACCACTTCCAAGAGTTCCGTTTATTGTTGTAAATAATCCATCGACTGAAAACCCAAGCCCTACATCCTCACAATCAGGAGGAGTCATTGAAACAAGTGAGACATCATCAATAAAGACAGTGAGATATTGAGTGTTAATTAAACCATCCGGGAATCCATCAGAATCATAGTCAATGTCGCCATCAACAACAATTGTGTTGTCTATCACTAATCCAATCATGAAAGAGGTCTTCCCTGGCGATAAACCAACAGTAATAGGGATAGACCCGGTACTAAACCATGTACCCCGTTCTAGCAGTGATGGCAGGTCAACAGTATATACAGACTCACCATTGATGAAAACCTGAAGTGCAAAATCCCCGCTAAACATCGGATTCAATAGACCCTGAAGGTATAGGTAATCAAAACTAAGTATGAATTCATCTGAGAACGGAGTATTATCAATTGTCTGGTTCCAAACTACTGACGTACCAGCAAAATGAGTGTATATATGGTTCGGGTTATTTGTTACTTCAGCTTGATTTTGAACTGAAATGTAGTAACTGCCGCTGTCTTCGTATGACACACGCTGAGTCTGGGAAGGATAGCTGTTATTGCTCATAGCAGTCCATCCAAATGGATAACTCTCAAGAGTAATGTTTGGATTTAACGTATAGCCAGGTATGCCTTCATCAAAAGAGCCATTTACAACATAGAGTTTCTGTAGATTCCAAATATCAACTTCAGCGCTGCTTGCTACCCAGTCATGATCAATATCGATAGGAAAGACTTGATTGGTTCCAGTCATAGTATCAGTACGAGCTGAGAGGTTATCTGTTACATAATAACCTCTTTGTTCCACCTCGACAGGATTGAGCACTCCTGTAGCATGTGGTGGTGAGGCGGGTTCTTCGGAAACAACTGTGGTTCCACAAGGGGATTCTTGATGGGCGGGATATTCTTCAGAAGGTATCTGTACTAATGGATTGAATTCTTTCATTGTAGATGAATCAGAGTACACCATACTATGCATAGGACTTAATGAGGTCTGTAATAAGAGACTAGTCGACAGTAGCATCAAGAGAACAATAGCACTTGCTCTTAGTTGCTTCAAATCTCTCGGTGACATCCCCATAGCATCCATTATATCTACTGCGAAAAGCTAGTATAGAATAATATAACATTACTGTGGATAGTTCAATTCTATTCTTCGCCATTGGTCACAATGCGACCCTGAGCTATTACATCATGCTTGTGGATACTCTCTAAAGAACGTGCTTCAGCAAACATCTCCAGATCTCGATCACTATACTTTTCTCTTGCATGCTGCAAGATGTTTCGGCATACATCTTCGACTAACAACGGGTTATCATGCATTTCTTTTGTGACATGAACCTCGTCTTCTAGTTTCAATAGAGAGTACGTTTTGCTTGAAAATGACTGTTCAATAATTTCAATCATTGATCCATAGGTTGGAATGACGTCAATTTCTCCGACTATGCGTAACTTACCAAATGCACGCTGAATGTGGGTGAGACCATCATTGTTTGCCATACAATGTGGGCAAACTGTGTTGCCAATGACCTTGACTTCTACATCATGCATTATTGGTTTGCTTTCCTCCATAGTCGTGATGGCTGTGACTTCACAAACTTCCCAAGTTCGTTTCTTGGAAATAGGAGTATGACTTACATAACCAAACTCAAAATCAAACTTCACTTCCCCACGTTTGAAGTTATGTTTCTTAAACAAGCCTTCTAATATGCGCATTTGAATTTGTTCAATGGAAGAGTGCACTCTAAACTGGTCACTAAGTTCTTCTGTCATTGATTCAACAAGACGTGACATATGCACACCCTTCAATTCTGCTGGAAGGTCAATAGTGATGTCCACAGTTGGCAGAATGTGGTGCCGTAATCCAGAACGTTCTGTGATGACAAAGGTCTTGAGATTCTTCACTCCAACTTTACTGAGTTGTATCCTATGTTTAGGTCGTTCATTCTGAGTGTCAATGACCAAGTTCATACGCCTCTTTTTAGTCAGTTATTGTTTTTACTTCTCGTAGCAACCTGTCGAGCCTTCACTCTCACTAACACAAACCTTCACTTTGAAATCCCTAGGAAACTCAAGATTATCATGAACATACTGAGCGAGTAGCTCGGCGGTTGTAGCTTTTGTCTGAAGAATGACACAATCCTCCTCAGGGAAGACATACCTTTTTTCTCCGACAGTCACCTCAATGAAGCCATCAGATTTGGAGAGATTGATGGTACTGGACTCCCCAGGAAGTAACACTTTGTGGTCTAGTGTTTTGCAAATCTCAAGAGCTTTCGCTTTCACTTTTCTGAAATCATAAACCATTCCGTCGTCATTCAACAGCCCGGTCAGTCTAATTCTAAGTGAATAATTATGACCATGAAGGTTCTCAACCTCATCTTCACTTTTCAAGAAATGTGATGAACTGAAGTGCATCCTCTGGTCTTTGACTCGCACACTATGCATTTGAAAGCCTCCGCGTACAAAACTGGCTACGGACGGGGTCACTTGTAAAAGTGTCGGAAGGAGACTATTCAGAGATTCCGCGTTGTCTTTCAAAGGCTTCAATCAAGTCATCTACAGATGTTGCTTGGGTGGGATCTTTATCATCACGCCACCGACCAGTGAATCGTGGAAATCTAATTGCGAGTCCACCATCCTTGAGAATTTGTCGACCAGCGGGATGAGTGGGGCTTAGTGTGATCTCATCACCCAAAACCTCAATGACCTCCACAGGTTCAAACCAAACATCCGCCTCAATATCAGAGATTACTTTGGGATTCTTCTGTTCCAGCTTATGCTTCTCAAGGCGTTCTTTGAACTCAGCAAGCATTTCATCAGTAAATCCAGTTCCGATTTTGCACACTGTGGGATATGTATCGCTGTCAACATCATAGGCTGATGCTAGTATAGCACCATATAATCCAGTTCTTTTCCCACGACCATGCAAAGCACCAACAACAACAAGGTCAGCTGAATCAGCCAAACCCTCGGTATATGATGCTTTCAACTTAATCCAAAGCCAACTCCGAGACCCTGCTTGATATGTTGACTCGTTGTGAGTCGCTTTGGCGATAACACCTTCATGCCCTGACTCGATGGCTTCCTCGAAAATCGCTTGTAACCGCTCAGGATTGTCAGTGAGTTCAGCTACGGTAAGCTGTACCTTGTCAGTTTTTTGAACAATATTTTCCATGAGATCTCTCCGTTTCAGCATCGGGAGAGCGGTCACATCTTTTCCATCAAGATAGAGAATATCAAAAAAGAAAACAGCGATGGGAACCTCAGCTTGAGTTGCTTCGATATCGGTCTTTCGTCTTCTGCGCATCAGCTCCTGAAAAGGTCTCATCTTTCCTGTAGAAGGATCAATTGCTACACATTCTCCCTCCATTACACAGGTATCAGCTTTCACGTTGTTTTGGACTACCTCTACAACATCAGGATATTGATTTGTAATTACTTCCTGACGACGAGAATAAAGGATAACCTCATTTCCCTTCTTGTGAACCTGAACTCGTTCACCATCATACTTGTTCTCAACTAGAACTTTCCCGCCTGCTTTCTCAATTATTTCTTCAGGACTAGAGAGTTTCTTTGCAGCCATCATTCGAATTGGGATTCCAACATTTGTTCTGACCTCTCGCACAGGGTTGATACCATCTTTTGCAAGCATAAAAGCAATCTCGCTAAGGTCACTGCACACATTGAAAGCAGCCTCAATATCATTTCTTGTTTCTTTATCATCTGTAAATGCAGAAGCCAAGGCATCTATGAGTCCCATGTGTCCTAAACCAAGACGTAGAGAACCAGTTACCGTTCTAAGAATATATCTCGCTTCAATAGGTTTGGCATCAGCAAGTAGTCCAACTAGCCTAGAAACCTTGATTTTGTTACTGCCTGATCCTGATGCTTTTGCAGCTTGATCTAAAGTATCATAGACAATCGTTACCGTCAAGTCCTCTGCAAAAAGAGTCGCTTGAGCACTCTTTTCGAGTAATGATTCTGCCGTGCTTCCTATATCTCCTGTTTTCCGAAGAACAACCTGCACCTCGCTCTCTGGAACGGAGGCTGCGGATGCAACTACTTGGATGGCCATCTTCTCAGCTACACCAATCTCAGGTTCGCTTTTCCAATCAGGGTGAAGTTTCCCTATAGTCAGTGCCACTATCTGACGAACCTCAGATGGATTTGCCTTCTGAAGAAGTTCAGAGAATATACGAATCTTCTCTAGTGATCCACTTGTGGTTTCAACCTCATCATATACTAAAGCTAAGGTTTCGTAAAGCAAAGTTTCACTCCCTATTTTAGTGGCGGACCATATGCTTTATAAACTCAGTCTGAAGCACAGCGGCAATCACAGAAAATACTCGGTGAGCTGAAATTGGGTAGTATAAGACCTCGATATATTAAGAACGCTGCGAAGAACCTTCTGGCTCTTTATCCAGACACATTCACAGATGATTTTGAATCCAACAAGAGGCTTGTAGAGCAGTTCACGGATGTTAGATCAAAGAAGGTCAGAAATCGCATCGCAGGATATTTGGTCAGGCTCATCAAGATTGGAGTTGCTCGAGAGGAAGCTGAAGCTCTCGAACCTGGTGACGAAGTCATTGACGACATGGAGATGTAATATTCAGATATTCAATATCCCAGTCAATAGCATCTCAAAGATATCTTAAGGAGGAGTGTATAGTCCACTCCTATGCCTGATTGGAAGAACCTTATACTCCATGGTGATTGTCTTGATGTTATTAAGAAACACAGAGACAATCTCAAGGGACAGGTTCGTCTAATCTATATCGACCCACCTTTCTTTTCTGGTACTGATTATACTCTCAAGATAAGGTCCAACGGAGATAGTCGGAAAGCTGGTACTCTTCAAGAAGAGAAGACTTACAGTGACAAATGGGAAGGTGGACTTCAAGAGTATTTAGATTTCATGAGAGTTCGTCTCAACGCGATGAAACCTTTACTCAAGGATAATGGCAGTATCTGGGTGCATCTTGATTGGCACGTGTCACATTACATCAAGGTCATCCTTGACGAAATCTTTGAGTATTCCAATTTTGTGAATGAGATAGTATGGAAACGCACCAATAGTCCAAAGGCTCAGAGCAAGGGTTTTGGGAGTCAACATGACGTAATTCTCCTTTATGCAGTTGATGCATCTAGGTTCAAAACTCAACAAATCTATAGGGAACTTGATGCAAAATCTCGCAGACCCTACAGTTACAAGGATGAGAAAGGGAGGTTCCGACTGATAGAGATAGAAGCTCAAGGGATTCAACGGACTGAAGAAAGAAAGCAGTTTGAGTGGAGAGGGAGGACAGCACCATATCTTTACCGAAAAGAAATCCTTGAAGAGTGGTGGAAAGAGGGTTTGATTTATACAAGTAAGAACGGGCGTTATACAAAGAAACAATACCTCTCTGAAGTACCAGGAGTACCAGTTTCAGACCTATGGATTGATATTAATCCAGTTCAGGGAGCATCGAAGGAAAATACTGGATTTCTTACTCAAAAGCCTGAAGCCCTACTTGAAAGAATAATTGGATCTTCTACTGACCCTGGTGACATCATTGCAGATTTCTTTGCAGGGTCTGGAACCACAGCTGCAGTGGCTGAAAAGATGAATCGTCGTTGGATTATATGCGACTCTTCAGAAGCAGCAATTCGAGTAATAGAAACACGACTTGGGAAATCGATGGCTACTTTTTGAAAAATCGTTTGAAATGGTCCATTCTCATAGAAGAGCAAGACAGAAATATCTAGTTCATCATATATTTTAATAACGGAGGGAATCGAATGTCACTCCTACTTAGTGTGCCCATATTTCTGATTAGCTTCGCCATTTATGGTTATTTTAGATTATCAGGAAGATTGCATTCAGAACCAACTGATAAGAAGCGTTTTGATACAAGTTCTAAGAAACTACACCGTTCCAAAGTTCATGATCCAGCTTTCTTTGACGGAGAAAGTGAGGATATAACTGAAGTCCAATCAAGATTGAGAACATACGGCGGAGCCTAATCTGTAAATATCGGCTCATCATAGTTTTTCGATGTATCAATCATTTCATTCATTGCTAGACTATCCCATTTTTTCAACCACAAATAGCTGATTAAAGCACCCACAAAAGCAAAGATGTGGGGTTGATATCTAATAATCAAAATTGGAACATAGCCAAAAATGAAAAGTGGTATACTTCCAAGGAACCAGCATCCAATTGCGAAAAAGACAGTCACTCCAATTCTTCGTG
>PJET01000173.1 GCA_002825515.1 Candidatus Thorarchaeota archaeon MP11T_1
GCTACCATTGATGAAATCGATGGGGCAGGTCTAATCGATCTTGGCTTCAACCAAGTAAGCGACTCAAGATTGTTCGTCACTGTTGGAGGAATGATGAATATTATTGGACTAATTATGGGAATATCCGGGTACTTTGTTCCTGGTACATTCTTGCCCACTGATACTGACACAATTGTTGAGTGGGGATATGACGAAAAAGAAGAAACAGAATCATCTCCGTGAGTGCACGTTGTGGATTTAAGATAGATTTTCAACCCGAGTAAGTGTTACGCTAGAATAGTCCACGTAGTACACACGCTCTTCTATATCTTATTGACTATCTTCTTGTTGAGCACAATGGAAAACGAAGAGATGAAATGGTTACTGAAAGGGAAGATTGTAACTGACTTCAGGGGTTTCCCATTAGGCAAAGTCAAAAAAGTCTGGTTTGACGAAGCGAATGGTCCTCTTGTGATAGTTGAACGTCAAGATATATCCGATGAAAAGCACTCTTGGGAAGCAATTCCATTGAGGGCTGTCGACTCTGTTTCAGAACATGTTCGTCTCAAACCACCAGCTTTTGCTGAATGATGATATCACATGCAATGAAACAACTTTGGAGTCCGAATATATGATTCAGAAAAATAAAATGACCGCCTGCAATAATCAACAATCGTTCTCCAGTGAGTCCGATTCAATAAAGATAAACGTCTTCACAAGTTCCTCTTGCGCTTTTTGTAATGATGCACTTGCTGCTGCTAAAAAAGTTGCTAAGAAATTCCACAAATTTGATTTTCCTATTGAGGTGATAGAAACCTCAGTCGAAGAACAGCCAGAGCTAATTGAAGCACTCAACGTTATTGCATTACCTTTGATACTGATTGGTAGTTCACAGATAATTGGCTTGCCGAGTGCGGAGGAAATTGAGTTGATATTGCATAGGAACGTTTTGGCTGGTTAAATTAGAAAAAGGATAATCTAAGAATTACCCATGCATTTTCCTTCATAATTAGCCTGCTTGTTTCGATATCAAGATCAATCATATTCAAAGCTGCCATGATGTCTGGATATTGACTATGATACCCTGAACCAAAAACGAGTTTACGAACACCAAAATCCTGCAATACCGCATCAAGAAATACGCGAAGTGGTGACTCGACGATTTTGTAGAATGTTGATGAAAGTTCTAGCCAGATGTTAGGCCGAGACATGAGTGGGATGAGCTGTGGGAATCCAAATAGACCTCCCATATTCAGGACAACAAACTTACCATCTTGGTGAAGGGTAGAGATTCTGTCCAAGAATGTAATAGTTTCACTTGTCATAATATCGTTGTGGATATAGATGGGTAAGTCTCTCTTAACAGCTTCATAAACGAGAGATTCAGCAGCAGGGTCTTGCGGATGATATGTTTTTTCATCTAAAACAAGAGCTCTACAACCTTGGTCAATGAATTCATGAAGTTTTTGTTTTGCTTGAGTGATTGGTCTAGGTACTATCGAGCACGCAGAGAATAGCCGGTCTGGGTATACTGCTGTTGCTTCCAAATATAATTCTGTACTGATGTCTGGCTCGTGGGGTGT
This sequence comes from Candidatus Thorarchaeota archaeon MP11T_1, assembly GCA_002825515.1. The sequence goes on from PJET01000173.1 coordinate 1,563, forward strand.
GAGAACTGCTTTGTTAATTCCAAAAGTGTCCATTCTCGAAATCAGAATATCAACATGCTCTGTATAATTATCTAAATTGACCTCTGATACTTCTGTTCGACCCATACCAAGATGAGTGTGTATATCAGTGGTCATCAAACATCATAGTCTGAGTTTACTAAATCACTTTTCTATTCATGTGTTATGAATAGCTGTCAATAGCATCACCTCTAAATAGCGAATTGAATAGTTTTCTTTGAGCTGAACAATATGGACGACAATGATGTGCCAAAGAATCTGGAGAAAAGCCTTCGTCATATCTCTCAGAGTATAAATAATGATCAATTCATGCTCATGGAGTATTTAGGTCCTGTCGTAGATGGTTGTAGAGCTGCTCTCAATGTGAGTATTGAGAAAGCTCAAGTCCTACACAAGATGACTGAAGATGAGTTCGAAGAGCATATTAGTTCTGTATCTGACTCGTTCAGGGATCTAACTATTTGTCTAAAATCTTCAGATACACAGGAAGAGTACTCGATAGTCTTCGATAGAGGAAAAACAACAGTATATGGCGAATGCGTTGAACCTGATGTAATCATTGTTGCCAATAATGAAACACTCATTGCAATTTGTGACAGTGACCCAATGATTTCACCAAACGAGATCTTAGGAAGTAAGTTGAAAGTGAGTGGGAATGATAATCTGAATATAGTTGAAGGTCTCGGATTTCTCTGCTACCCATCTCTTCTAAGAGTTGCCACGTCAGGAGTAGATCCCTCTTCGTTACTAAGCGAGGATGCTGATTCGATTATAATGGCCACAGCTTCTGATTTGGTTGTTAAAATGATAAGAAAGTGGATTGATGTTTCAATTTTGAATGCTCATGATGAGTAGATTCTAGAGCCCATGATAGGGAAAAACCAATTCCTTCACTCTACGAAGTGATCTCTCGAGATCCAATGCAATCTCTTCTCTCGAGAAGTACATCTGGACAACTTCATCTTTATCCCGCAGGAATTCTGGAATGTCATTGTAACCCATTTGGTTGCATGTATCTTTAAACTCATCAGGTATCCCAAGAGGTATATCCTCATCTAGAATCACTGCGAGAAACAAAGTCCATAGACGGGCAACATTGACTGGATGATACCCACCTCCACCCACAGCAAGCCATCCGAGTTTACAGATTTTTGATGACATTTCTCGAAGCTTTTCTATTACTGTTTCATAACCATGAGAAGTATATGTTAAGTGAGCGAGTGGGTCCATGTAATGTCCATCAACACCCAATTGTGTGATTAGCAGGTCTGGCTCAAAAGCCTCAAAGAGCGGAACAACCACTTCATCAAAAACTCGAATTAGCTCTGGTGTCCCAGCACCTGGAATCAATGGAATATTCACGGAGTAACCTACTCCCTCACCCCCGCCAGTTTCATAGATGAATCCTGTTCCAGGAAAGAGCGTCTGTCCCGTTTGATGCACTGAAATTGTTAGTACCTCTTTGGATCTATAAAACGCATTTTGGACACCATCTCCGTGATGCGCATCAAAATCAAAATACAATACTCTACTCTTCTTCTTTTTGTGAAGCATATTGATTGCGATAGCTATGTCGTTATATATACAGAAACCCGAAGCTGCATTTCTGTGCGCGTGATGAAGACCACCTGAAATACAGAATGCGTTTGATGCTCCATCCATGATTGTTCTCATCGCATCGAGAGTAGCACCGACATATCTCGCACCTGTTTCATGTATAAGAGGAAAGATAGGATTGTCTGCAGTCCCTAATCCATAATGAGGGTAGATGTTGTTGTTCGTTCCACTATCCACAACAGCATCAATGAATTCTGAAGAATGAAATAGTTCGAGGTCGTTTCGTGTAGCAAGAGTAGGCTCAATCTCTTTTACATTGTCCAATAGTCCAAGATGCTTGGAGAGCATATAAGTCAGTTTAAGTCTATCAGGCTTTAATGGATGGTCTTTTTTAAACTCATACTCAAGGAGTGCGTTCGAATAGGGATAAACAAGCTTACCTCGCATCACTATCGCCTTTCAGCAGAAAATAATAATGTCCTTTCTAAGTCTGTGGGTTGTGAAAATGTTTTCAAAACCATTCTATTGTACTTGGTGGTTTTGAAGTGAGGTCGTATACAACACGGTTTATTCCTTTTACTTCATTTGCAATCCTCGAAGCTGCTTTTAGGAGTAAAGGCCAAGAAGGAGTGCTCACAGATGCTGTCATCGCATCTCTGCTTTCTACAATTCTAATAGCTATGGTCTGATCAAATGTACGTTCATCTCCCATAACACCAACTGACCTTACTGGGAGAAGAACGCAGAATGACTGCCAAATGGCTTTGTATATTGAATCTTTTCTTAGGGTTTCTTGGAGAATCCTGTCCGCATGCTTCAGAACAGCTAACTGCTCTCTTGTAACTGGTCCCCCGATTCTGATTGCTAGAGATGGACCTGGAAAAGGTTGGCGGTGAATCATATAATCTGGAATGCCGATTTTTAGACCGACTTGCCGGACCTCATCCTTGTACAGATTTCGTAGAGGTTCTACTAATTTTAGTTTCATCCAGTCAGGTAGCCTAACATTATGCTGGCTCTTGATTACAGCGGTATCCTTACCTGTTGCTGCACTTTCTACTCTATCGGGATATATTGTTCCCTGCCCTAGAAATTCGAATCCGCCGTATTTACCTTCCAAATCTTTTGCTTTTCTTTCAAAAACTTCGATGAATTTGTCAGCAATAATCCCCCTTTTTTCTTCAGGGTCTTCCACTCCATCTAACGCGTCAACAAATTCATCTCTTGCGTCTATGACAGTGAAATTCTCAAAACCCATTTCAATAAATGCTCTTTCGACTTCCTCTTTCTCTCCTTCCCTCAATAGTCCGTTATCAACAAAGACGCAGAATAACCGCTCGCCAATAGCTTCTCTTATCAAAAAGGCTCCAACTGTGGAATCAACCCCCCCACTGGTTCCCATCAACACGCGTGCATTACCAACTGTTTTTTTGATGTACTCAAGAATTTCACCTATCTGGTCTTCAGGACTCCAAAAATCTTCATACTTGCATATATCTCTGAGAAACTTTTCCAAAACTGAAAGACCATTTGGAGTATGAGTTACCTCAGGGTGAAATTGAACTCCATAGATTTTACATTCACTATCGCAAAATGCAGCTATCCGGTCAGCACCACTTTTTGCTAGAATCTTCAAACCTTCTGGTACGTTGATTACTTCATCGCTATGACTCATCCAAACTGGTTGGAACCTTTCGAGCCCATTGAGGAGGATTTCATTTTGGATTAGTTCAATCTCTGTCTGACCATACTCGGGATTGCCACCTGCTGCAAGCTTTGCTCCAAGATGGACAGCTAAGAGTTGATGACCAAAGCAAATACCTAATGTCTTGATATTCAGTCTAGCAAATATGTTCAGATTATTTTTGAAGGTGGAGTCAAGATCTGAAGATGTGACAGTTCGTGGTCCTCCTGAGAGTATAATCCCATTCACTCCAAGGAGACTCTCATCATTAAGTTGTGTCTGTTGAGGGATAATCTCCGCGTAGACTCCAAGTTCCCTGCATCTTCTGGAAATGAGGTGGGTATATTGTCCTCCATAGTCTATAACTAGGACTTTCTCAGCTGTAACCAATTGTTACTCCTCCATTCCTAGACATGATGAGCAATATCCATCCTGAATCTCACTTTTCCTTTTATTTTTGAAGCATTAGCATATGCAATTTCTCTTGCTTGATTTACAGTTTCTCCTTTCCCTAATACTCCTACAGCTCTACTAGCTGTTGTGAAGATTTGCTTGTTCTTTTCATATACTGACGCATAATAGAGATCAGCGCTGGTCACTGCACTAGTATCAATTGGGCTATCTTTGGTCACCTCAGTTGTAGGATACCCTTCAGGAACTACATAAACACAAACTGTTGCAACTTTGTCGAAGTAGACATCAGATAGCCGACCATCAATAATCTGCTGACATATAACATCCATGGATGAATTCAATATAGAAAGAACATTCAGAGCTTCTGGGTCTCCAAATCGCGCATTATATTCAATGACCTTCAATCCTTGCTCAGTCTTCATGAACTGGCCATAAAGAATGCCTTTGTATTCTGTGTTAGTTATTTTCTTTATCCTGTCAACTGTTGACTGCATTATTGCTTTTGCAGAAACCAAATCAGTTTCGGAAACATATGATAGTCCATGGTGCTCTGTAGAATAGGATCCCATCGATCCTGTGTTTGGACCTTTGTCCTTATCGAATGCTCTCTTGTAATCTCTCACTAGAGGCATTGCTACAAGTTTTGTGCCATCAACGAAGGCTTGAATCGTGAACTCAACACCTTGCAGCTTCTCCTCTAAGACTACTACGCCCTTATTGCTGAGTTCTCCGACAGCATATTTCTCAAGCTCAGAACGTGAATGTAGATGTTCTCCAAAAATTCTGACTCCCTTTCCGCCTGTTAGGCCATCAGGTTTAACTACAATATTCTCAACACCAATTTCATCCTCGAATTTTCGCAAATCATCCAAACTTCTTACAACCGAATACCTTGGGTTCGCCTCTGGAGTCGTGTCTTGTATGATTCTTCGAGCAAAAGATTTGCTTGTTTCAATCATTGCAGCAGTCTTCCCAGGTGCAACACATGGAACTCCTTGAGAATTAAGAAAGTCTGACACACCGCTCTCAATTGGAGCCTCCGGACCAATAACTGCGTAATCAATCCCAACGAGATCCGGGAGTTTTCGAAAATCAAGAATGGAGTTTATCGAAACTTTCTTAGCTAAACCTGCTATGCCTGGGTTTAATCGATCCATATGTGCAATAAGTTCTACTCCCGAATGAACCAAAGCAGTTGCAATAGCGTGTTCTCGAGCTCCATTACCAACGAGTAGAACGCGATTCATTCAATGGTCACCTCAAATGGCAGGATCTCGATAATGCCACTTTTTGATTTTTCAACAGTCCCTAGCTGGTAACTACTATGTATTGTTTTCAAAAGCGCTAGAGCTCGTTCACTCTCTTTCTCTGGAACAATCACAATTAAGCCAAGACCCATATTGAATGTGGTGAACATTTCTGAAAGGTCAATATTACCAATCTCTCTTATGAGCTGGAATATTTGTGGTATCTCTGGAAAATTATCAATCTTATACTTGTGAGATCCAAGTCGAAGCAACTTTCGGTATCCCGATCCAGTGATATGAGCAATTCCTCTGATTTCTACATTATTATTACGGAGTATTTTGAAATGAGGGACATAGATGCGAGTAGGTCGAAGTAATTCTTCAGCAACTGATGTTTTCCAAGGCAGATTGTCTGTGATTTTGTATTTTGAAAAAAGGACTTTTCGAGCGAGAGTAAATCCATTGGAATGCAAACCGCTGGATGATACACCAATAATTACATCACCAGGTTCTATTGATTTTCCATCAAGTAAGTCTGATGGCTTTGCTAGTCCAACAGCTGTACCTGCTAAATCCAAAGCATTTTTACCTACACCTCGAATCATCTCAGGAAGGATGGCTGTTTCTCCTCCCAGTATAGGAATATTTGATTCCCTACAACCTTGAAGTAACCCTTTACCAATCTCATCAACTATCTGTTTAGGAAGTGGCTTTTCCATGGCTAAATAATCAACAAAACCAACCGGTGTTGCACCAACACAAATTAAGTCATTCACATTCATAGCAACACAATCTATTCCAATTGTGTCGAATTTTCCAGCAAGCTCCGAAACAAGAACCTTGCTGCCCACTCCATCAGTCGAAAGAGCGAGACATAATTCATCTGAAATTTTTATCGTATTGGCATAATGGCCATAATCATGCATCACTTCTCCAAATTGAAACGATTCTCTAACATATTTACCAAGACTTTTGAGAACCTCAGAAACCTGAGATTCATCAACTCCTGCCTCTGAGTATGTGTGAGGAACAGTATGATTCCTCATGTTCCCAACATTGAGAATTCTTGCAGCAAGATAGGCTGCATTTTGACCATTTTCAATCCCTACAGTTGCTACCGGGACTCCCTTAGGCATTTGCATTATTGAGAGAAGCGCATCAAGCCCTTCCAAAGAAACTTTAACTGGAACACCAATAACTGGTTTGGTAGTGTGTGATGCAATAAAACCGGGGAGCGCGGCAGATAATCCTGCAATTCCTATAATTACCTCTTCTGTACACTTCCTTACTATTTCCTTGACTCTTTCTGGTTCCCGATGAGCCGAAGCATATTCAATCCTGTATTTTATCTCGAGCTCATCCAAGACTTTTGTAGTTTTATCGACCACAAATTCATCACTTCTGCTGCCAGCAATGATGAGAACTCTGGACATCTAACTATCACTCCAAAAACTTTGACAAACCTCGAGAGAATGCAGATCTTGCTTTATCAAGAGGCACTACAAATCTACCAAAATCTGCGACTGGGTCTGAGGTAGTAAGACCTAGTTCACATGTCGCCACGCCGTGTTTCTCCATAAGGCTCAGGAAATCTGGTTGTTTACTTTCAGTGACTTCTGCTAGATAGCGTGTAGAGGTTTCTGAAAACAGTGCTTGTGCCAAACTATTTACTGTGCCAGGAATATAATCCATATTCAGCTTGAAACCATACTCGCTACCGATTACCATTTTCATAAGAGCTACAGCGGCTCCTCCTCTACCAACATTGTTGCATGATCGAATAATACCTCGTTCATGGGCTTCGAGGATGACGTTCATCGTTCGCTTTTCCCAATTTGGCTGATATTTTGGTGGTACACCTCTGACTTCACCAATTGTCAGACGCTGAAGCTCGCTACCGTTCAACTCTGGGAGAGTTTCTCCAACTAGGAATATGTTTGCCCAGGGTGTGACTAGATTTCTTTTTACCGGTGTAAACCCGCGATTGAATATTCCTGCAATCATTATTTGAGGTGTTGGATTGATTCTCCTGATTTGGCCATCAATAACTGATTCATTGTATAATGATACATTTCCTCCCACAATTGGGAGATCAAAGTCGTTGGAAAATCTACCAAGTCCTCTAACAGCTTCAACGAATTGAGCATAAGATTCTGGTCGTTCTGGGTTACCAAAATTAAGGCAATCTGCAATGAAAAGCGGATTGGCTCCCATTGATACAATATTTCTTAATGACTCAGCTGCTGAATTTGCGGCCCCGGTTTGAGGATCTAGCCTACACCAGAATGAGTTACAATCGCTCGTAAAAGCGAGAAGTCTACTATTAGGAAATTCCAGCACTCCTGCATTTTGTCCCAGGTCGACAACTGTATTTGCTTGTACATGTTGGTCATATTGACTGTAAACCCACGAACGGTCACAGATGTTAATTGACTCCAGCATGTTCAAAACAGACGTTCTATAATCTTCAGGTTCCTTAAACCAACTCAGTGAGTCGGTTTGCGATAGTATTTTTCCCTCAACTCTCTCGGGAACTGGGAATCCATCTACTAAAAGACTAATCGGGAGTCTAGCGAGGACCTCACCGTTATACTTTGCAGTATAGTACCCATCATTGGTAACTTTTCCAATGACTGCATAGGGTGTATCATTCTTCTCAAATAATATGCTTGCACGATCCAAATTTACAGGAGCAATAATAGCGAGCATTCTCTCCTGAGATTC
>PJET01000070.1 GCA_002825515.1 Candidatus Thorarchaeota archaeon MP11T_1
CTGGTGCTAACCTAGACAATGGATCTCTCTTGGAGTTTACTTCTACTACTTGTGCAGGAACTATCTTTCCTTTTTCATTAGTTAGGGTATAGAACCCTCTCATGAGATTATCTGCATAGTGCTTTCGCGCCCAAACTTCAACTATTTCATTTTCTGAGTTTACACGAATTCTATATGCAGTTGACATATGTCCCAGCTCTCTCTTCATCTGCGGGAATAACATCGCGAGCGCTGAGAAATCAAATTCATACTCAGTTAATTTCCCGTGAGAAGTGGTAATCTCTCGCACAGCTGCTGGTTGAGGGTCGAATCCATGTTTCCGGACAAAATCGATATGAACTTCATTTTTAGCTGCTTCTAAAGGGGTTGAAGGGTTCGATCCTAAAACTCCTAATTCAATCTCCGCAAGTCTACTATATTGAACATCTGATTGTGGAAACTCTACAATAGCAATACCGGATCTTTTGAATGGAGATGGATTTGTTACAACAACACCTGGTATCTCTGAACTGGCAACTTGTTTTATGCTATCTAATGCTTTTTCTAGTAATGGTTCTGCAATCTCATTGACCCATCTAAATCGATGGACCATGTCCTCATGAACTGCGTCGATACTGCAGCCACAAATATCGTCATGAGGATGATTTCTCAAGAGATACTTCCAAGCCATCCTGAGCTGATGCAGTGGATAGTCAAAACCATATAACGTTGCAACTGCTGAAAAGGGTTCAACACTACGTTCTAAGAGTCTCTGAGTATATTCGTTTAATTGTTTTAGATAGACCCGTGCTGAGTATACACCACTCAACAAGTTCTGGAATTTTGACCCTCTGAACTCACCCTTGTACCGTGGCAACTCATGCCGTTTCTCCCTGATCTTATCAATGAACTGCGGAAGTGTCCCCATCGTGATGTTTCCCTTATGTTTAGAATTGTAAACGTTGATGACATCTGGAACATGTGCCTGTGGTTCATCATGGTCTGAACCATTCATCAAGAGCACAGTCCCCACCTTTGACCAAGGCTGGAGTTTCCTCACAACATCCTCCAATACCGTCACTGCATCATCTATGTCCGCCGGGAGTTTTGCTGAATTTCCATAAGACAGAGGAAGCCAGTGAGCGAGAACCTCACTTCCACCTCCAGCTTCCCAGATGAACTCTGACCCCAGTTCATCTATCTCATCTCCTCCACCTCTAGCAAATATGACCGAATCACATCGGAATTGATTGAGTATCTGAGGGAGCTGACTGATATGGCCAAATGGGTCTGGAATATAGCCTACATTCATAATAGGTCCAAACTCGTTCGCTACATGTTTTCCTATCAGAAGGTTCCTAATGAGCGCCTCACCAGAGACTAGAAAGACATCTGGCAAGACATACCAGGGACCAATTAGTATTCGCCCGTTTTGTATCTGCTGAGTCAAACGTTGGCGTTCTTCAGGTTTGAGTTCAAGATAATCCTCTAAAACTACAGTCTGACCATCAAATGTGAAATGTGAAAATCTTGGATCTGTTTCAATCAAGTTTAGAAGATTATCGACAAGTTTCACTAAACGCAATCTGAACTGCTGAAAGGTTTGATACCATGCCCTATCCCAATGAGTTTCACTGATCAGGATTGCATCGTAAGCATCATCTGTCACATGACATCGCCCTTTTTGTTTTCAACATCATCTCAAAACATACGGTCAATATGAATCGTTTGAATTATTTGGGGGTTATGCGATATAAAAAACAATGATTTGCAAACAATAGGGGGCATTGTGTCTTGATAGACCAATCACAAATCATTGAACTAGAACAAGTGGCCTCCAATGCTTGGGTTGCAGAAGAGGTTGAGCGCTTTGGTGGATGGCTTCTTCGTGCGAATGGTGGTATAACCCGTCGTGCTAATAGTGTTCTTCCTATTGGACCACCACCACCATCCCTTGAAGATTCAATTGAAAAGGCAATCTCCTTCTATAAAGCCAGAGGTCTCAAACCGCGATTCCAAATGACAGAAACCAGCAAGCCTGTTGAACTTGATAGAGATCTCTCTGAGTGGGGGTTCACCGTAGGACTACAAGTAGAAGTTCATACTGCTGCAATCAACCATCTCATACAGAAGGAAACACCAATTGATGTGATGGTTTCTAATGACATTTCTGATGGCTGGATGTCTGTTTATGTAGAAGCTTCTGGATACGATCCATCAACAATGGAGATTAGAAAGAACCTAATGAAGCGTACCACACTCCCAAAAGCCTTTGCACTTGCTAAGATTGATCGAGAGCTGGCTGGTGTAGGTTTTGGGGTAGTCGAAGACAAATGGCTGGGTCTCTTTAATATTGCCAGTCACCCATCTTTCCGTGGACGTGGGGTTGCACTCTCAGTAAATACAGCTCTAGCAAACTGGGGACATCAACGAGGAGCTCGCTCTGCATATCTCCAAGTGGAATCTGAAAACCTTCCTGCTCAGAAGCTCTATGATAAACTAGGTTTCCAACAACTATACACCTATTGGTACCGAAAATTGGATGAAGAATAGAATCAAACAGGAGGACAAATGCATCCTCCTGTTTCACGGATTAGACTATCATAATTTGCTAGCTAAACCCTCGTATTCAGATTTTATCTTACGAGCTATGTCTGAGTCTCCAAAGTTCCCAGGCGTGATAGTTAGGTCATTACCATCTAGTACAGCCTCAAGGACCATTACTCCTGGAGATTCGATCTTCAAACCAGACTTGCCACCACGCTCGAAGCGTTCAGTATACACAAGCTCAGAATTCCGTGTGACAGAGAGCATCAGATATGCCATCTTCTTTTCAGCAAGAGATACAGAAGGTGCTGGTGGAGGAGCATCCTCAACTGTTTCTGCGATAACTATTGGAGTTGGCTCTGGCTCTGGTTTAGGTGCTTCTGCGATAGGTTCTGGAGTGGGTTTTACTGCTATTCTAGTAGGTTCTGGAGTGGGTTTTAGTACCGGTCTAGTAGGTTCTGGCTCAGGAAATATCTTCTTTTTAGGAGCTCCAGCAATCGTCTCAGTGGTAGTTGGTTCTCCCTTGTAGGCAAGCACACCATCATCAAAGGACCATCTGCCTTCTAAGACGCTTCTGAACTCTACAATGTTGTCTGCAACTTCTTGATTCGAGTCGTCTTTTTCCATCATTTCCACAAATCTAGAAGCTGCCAGACCAATTGTGGTTATTCCTACTTGATATCCAGACTTCTGCAACCCTCTAGCAATTCTGATTGCATGCATTCGTGTAGGCATACTCACATTACGTCCAACCCATGCCCAACATGTATCATTGACTTCGTCCAATACTATGATTGCATTATCACTGTTGACCAAGTCCAGATCTAACTTAACTGCGTTAACTTCTCCAGATTCATCTTTTAACATGAGCATGAATGGTTTTCTTGAAAGAGTCTTCATAGGAATCAGGTGCCTCCGAAAATATAATCCCACCTACTCCTAGTTCGTCCATTGCATAAAAGAAAATATGCGATGTAAAGAATGCATCTATGTGCCTAGGCTTGTGGCAGTCATGTCAATCTCTGAGTCTATGACGAGAATAGATTGAGTGTCCTCAATACCCTTTATCTTTCTGACCTTCTCTGTGATGATTTCAACTAGTGTTTCCATATCACGTCCTCTAACCTCTGCTACAATATCATAGGGTCCAAAGACTTTGTGTGCTTCCTCTGTGACTGAAAGCGCTAGCATGTCTTTGAGAACTGCGTCTTCATGTCCAACCGCGGCTTTGATCAAGATATAGGCTTTTACCACATCATTCACCACAGATTAATCGTTCTCGACTCACCAGAACTGATAACTGTTGCTCTTAACAGAAGGATAAACTTTGATGCTGTATGCTCATAAGTTAGCCATTGTTGTTCTTCTTATTTTCTTGTTCTCCAGATTACTCGCATAACGATAATCGCCACCACAACTCCAGTAGTGGTAACAATTAATTCCGCGGGGATTGGAGGAACAGGTACACCTACCGGAGTTGTGGTTGCTCTCTCAATCGTCACGTCGAAGATAGAACACACCAAAGCCCTTTCTTGTGACAAATGGAAGAAACAGAATCGCGGCTATGATTATCAAAGCCGAACCCAAAGCTGTGAAATAGATTACGGGAATCGCACTTTGAGCGGTGGCAATTCCTGTTGTCGCCCACACCACCACCAAACCATACGCAGCATCCCGACGAATGACAAGCATAAGCATTGTGATGACTAATGCAACAAGAATCACTAATGCTGTCCAAATCTCCTGTGAGGTTGAGGGTATGCCTGGAATAATGACATTGATAACTGACGCGATGTTTGCGATTACGGCTAATGATACCCAACCAATGTACACGCTAATAGGTAGATGGACCGCAATCTTTTGTTTTATCGGAACATTGACAGATCCAATTCCCAGTTTGACATAGGTGTACAGCATTAGAATAAGGAACAGTCCAATCAGAATTGGGGTGAACACATAGATTATAGGTTGACCATAGGAATAATGGAACAGGATAAGCCATGATGTATTAATCAAACCACCAAGTACAAAGAATAAAGCGGTAGGCTTGAGATATGTGGCTTCTCTTTGACTTGGAAGAACTTGATAGATCATAAAGACAATTAATAACGTATAGATGACGCTCCATATTGAAAAGACATAGCCCGGAGGTGTAAACAGACTAGGATAGAAATCTGACACCTCTTTGGAGGTCACGCCATTTACAGGAATGATTTCTACAATGGCATTAACTACTATCGTTATGACAATCGCAAGTATGTTTACTACTTGAAGTATACTCGGTGTTTTACTCAAAATTCATCTCCTCCTAGTACCTTCGTAAAATCCCAATATAATATTAACTATTGTTACTTTTTATTAGGTGTATAAGAGCGACTCAATATAACTTAGACAGTAGTAAAATTAGATAGAGAACAGAAAGAACTGTAGTGGGCAGCTATTGCTGCCCAACTGCTTCATGCAAAAAGAAATGCTTGATAGTTGCTTACCCTGACATCGCAAACCTAGGACATTTGTCCTTGGTTATACCAGGAGTTTCGCAGGGCTTTTGCATCCCTGTATAGAACTTGAAACCATCAACACCGCATTTTCCTTCGGCCGCATCATACTCTGGACAGGTCATTGCACATTCTTCCAAATTCGGTCGTTCTTTAGCCCGCGGTCCTAAGTCCCTGGACTATCAAACCGACCTGACGAACTGCACATATTAAGCTATTTCGGCTGATTTCATTCTAGTAGAGCTGTCCTCATATCAGAGATACCCTCGATCTTCCAGAACCTCTCTGAGAACAGATGGATAGTCCGTGAAGATACCATTCACCTCCATGTCAATCAGACGTTTCATAGACTCTCGATCATTGATTGTCCAGACATGAACTGCGATATCTCTCGCATGTGCAGCCGCTACAAAATTAGAGGTCACAACATGGAGTGAATCGTAATACTCAGGAACTTGGAACGCCTTATACTTCATAGACCGCACAAAGAATCTCATTGACTTCATCATAGTTCCAATTACAAAGTTACGGACTTCATTGGGATGAGCAGATGTGGGTATCGTTGGAGCCTTCTTTCTGAACCTCTTAAGCTGTTGAGGATGAAATGAGGCAATCATAATCTTCTCTGTTCTCTGATTCTCCATCAAGATTCGTGCTAATTCATCAGGTGCCTCTTTGAACGTGTCCTTGATGTCTAGGTTGAGGATGGTATTGGGGAATCTTTTGAGTGCCTCTTCTAGTGTGACGACTGTCAAACCTCTTCCGCGAAATGGATAAGTACGTCCAACATCCGTCGTGAAGTTGTAGCCCAAGTCGAATTGTAATAACTCCTCTAAGGTCTTCTTTCGTACCTTCTCGTCCTTTCCAGTTATGCGAACCAAGTCTTCATCATGATAGAGGATTGGAACATTGTCTTTTGTGAAACGGATATCAGACTCCAGTACATCGACACCGAGGTCTACTGCTGCCTCAAGAGCTAGAATTGTATTCTCAGGAATATTACCCGACTCTCCACGATGTGCCATGATTAATGGTCGACCAATATCAAAAATCATCTCTGTCCCCTGATATTAGATTACTCAGTTCATCATAAGTTCTCCTAATGCATTGCTTCTGGTAGACTTCCCTGTTCTACTTGATTTCTAGTCTTATATGAGATCGAATGCGACCTTAATCGCACTGTTCTTTCCCTTGTTTCCAGCAACAGAGAATGCAGTCTTGTACTCTTCAATGCTATACTTATGCGTGACAAGACCGTCAAAGAGTTCAGGATGTTCTCGAATCATCTCAAATGCTATTTCCAATGTATCAACAGACTCTCCTTCATGAACCTCTAGGCCATGCATCATCGAACCGATAACGTTCACCTGTTTATACACAGTCAATATCCAATCAGTCTTCTTTGTGACTCCAAAATCCATTCCCACTATAACTACAGTTCCATTATTTCTGATAAGGTGCAATGAGTCATCAAGAGTTGAATCACTACCCACAGTGTCGAAGATGATGTCAGGTCCTACACCACCATAGAGAATCTTCTTCCCAATGGTCGGCTTGAGAAGATGTCCGTTTGTTCTCTCTGCTACTCTTTCATAGAGTGCACTCTTATCATTCTCAGATATTACCTCATCCGCTCCCAGCTTAGTTGCTGCTGCTTCCTGGAAAGGATAGCGAGCTAATACGATCATCTTACATTTTGATCCAAGAGCTCTAATTGCTCTGACAACCATCAATCCTATGATTCCTGCCCCTAGGACAATCACTGTATCATCATCAGAAGGTTGTTTCTTCTTAACAGCATGAAGAGCCACAGCAAGTGGTTCAGCAAGAAGTGCATGTTCATCGGGAACTCCATCTGGAATTTTTGCTAGTTGCCCTGCATACGTGACGAAATACTCACTGAAGGCACCACTCCCAAAACCACCAAAGTTCAAACGCCCCCCATACTCCTCCTCAAGGAGAGAGTCATCTCCAATTCCTACAATCGCCTGACAGGTTTCAGGTCTACCGGCTTTGCAGCTCTCACAGTACTCGAAACCATAACACTCACAAGAAACAACTGGCGAATGGCCCACTCTGTCACCAACCTTGAGTCCTTCAACCTCATCTCCAACGCCCTCAACAATTCCAACTACTTCGTGTCCCAAAGGAAATGGATTGTCCTTTCTCGCTAGAATAGTGGCTGAGTATGAAAGGTTAACATTAATCTGGTTAATATCTGATGCACATATCCCTGCCATGACTGGTCGTACCAAAACCTGCCGTGGATGCTTGATGGTTGGCTTTGGCCAATCCTCTCGATACTTAATCATGGTGTACTTTCCAGCGAGCTTCATCTTCTTTCTGATGACTTTACTGATTTTGAGATCGTACATTATTGCCTTCATTAGACCGCACCCTGAAGTAGCAGATACTGGCTACTGTTCATCTAGATATATCCATCGACAAAAATAGTAGAAGGAGCGTCTTAACGCTCCTTGGCTTTTTATTAGTCAACACCACAGCGCTTCTTCAAAAGTTCCCAGTCATGGTTGATTTGGTCTTGGATTCTCTTTCTGAAGTCTTCCCACTCAGGTCTGAAGAGGTGTTTGAATTGGCCTTGAGTCTTGAAGTACTCATCAACAGGCTTCAGACCTGCTTCTGCAACTCTCTTGCTTGGAGCGGACATTATCCACTCCTCTCCATCTATGACCTCATAGAGCGGATGAAGACCAGTTTCCACAGCAAGCTTGGATAATGAGATGCTATCCCCTGAGGGTGATCGCCATCCTCTGGGACACGGTGAAAATGCATGCACGAATGCCGATCCTTCCACCTCCAAAGCCTTCCGGAACTTTATAATGAAGTCACGGTAGTTGTAGGGTTCTGCGGTCGCAACATATGGAATCTTGTGGGCTGCAACAATCTGAGCTAATGGTTTCTTGCGCTCAAGCTTGCCAGGAATTACATTACCCGCCCATGAGGTTGTAGTTTCTTGACCCGGGAATGTGGCACCCGAGCGTTGAATACCAGTGTTCTGGTAGGCACCGTTGTCATAACACATGTAGACAAAGTCGTGCCCTCGTTCCAATGCACCACTGATTGCTCCAAATCCTATGTCGAAAGATGAACCATCACCACCTAAGGCTATCACGTCAACATGTTCATGCTTGTAGCGACCCTTGGCACGCATTGCGTTAATTGCCTCTATCACTCCTGAGGCAACAGCTGCTGCATTCTCGAAGGCCACGTGGATCCATGGAACCTTCCAAGCAGTGTACGGGTAGATTGTTGTGGCGACCTCCAGACAACCAGTATTGTTACACACTATTGTGGGTCCTCTCAGTGCCATTCCCATGAGCTTGATTACTGGCGGCGCAGCGCATCCAGCACACATCCTGTGTCCAGAGCTAATGATTGGCTCATGCTTGAGCATGTCCTTGATTGAAACTGCTGGTTTTTCACTCATTACTTTCGCACCCCCAAGGTTTCGTACATTGGAGCTTCACCTTTCTTGAGGTACTCCTTTGTCTTCTCGATTCCCTCAACGAATGTTATTGGTGGTACATCACGCCCACCAAGGCCGACAACAAAATCAACCACCATAGGTCTTTCTTTGGCATCATATAGTGCAGTCCTGACCTCAAGAGCCAGCGGGTGTGTGGCAGCACCGAAGGACATTGCCTTCTCAAAGACTGCAACAGCCTTTGTTTTTGCTAGAGCTTTCGCAATTTCCTTGGTTGGGAAGGGTCTGAACATCTTAAGCCTGATGACGCCCACTTTCTCTCCTTTCTCTCTCATAACATCTGCAACAACTTTGGCTGTTCCTCCCATGGAGGCCATCGCGATAATGATAATGTCAGCATCATCTGTCTTGTAGGTTTCAAAGAGCCCGTACTTTCGACCTGTAAGCTTCGCAAATTCTGTTTCAACTTCCTCGTACGCGTTTGATACGCCCATTATCGCCTCATCCTGTTGTTGCTTGAATTCAAAGTAATAGTCAGTAAGGGCAAGCGGTCCCATCGTAATGGGATTGTCAGGATCAAGTGAGATGAATGGGTCCCTCACACCGAGGAACTTCTGAACAACATCATCAGGGAGCATCTCTACGCGCTCAACATTATGACTCACGATAAATCCATCAATACCGACCATGACTGGAAGTAGCACATCATGACGCTCAGCC
>PJET01000109.1 GCA_002825515.1 Candidatus Thorarchaeota archaeon MP11T_1
AAGAATTTGGTAAGTTTGAGGAACGAATGTACGCTATTGAATTCTATTGCAAGCACTGTGATGAATCAAATAACAGGAAATTGATGAATGGTAGAGGATATAAAGTACCAGATGAAAGAGATAAAGAAATTTTGATAAATGCAAGCAGAGAGTACCAACTTATAGCTCAAGATTTACCGATCCCAGACACGTTGATTCCGAGTGGTGTAGAAACAAAGCGGGCATTGAATCATGGGTACAGAAAATTTAGTGATATGTTTAATCCGAGGCAATTATTGAACCTAGGAAAGATTTACCGTTGGATTATGAAAATAGAAGATTGGAACCTCAAAGAGTTCTTTGTCTTGGCATTCTCTAATAGTTTGAAATACAACAATATGTTTGCAAAATATAATGCAACTAGGGGGTTCATTACAGACATCTTTCGAACTCACTCATTTTCTCCTTCAATGTCACCAGTTGAAGCAAATTGTTATGATACCACGAAGGGAAGAGGTGCTTTCACCGCTTTTGTTAATCTTGTAGTAGAGGGAAAGAAATACTGTAGAGACCCCTTCGAAAGAGTTCTTGATGGAAAATCGATGAGAAAGATACAGCTTGGACCCAAAAATCCGTCAAGATTGGTAAAAAATTACAATAATTTAGTGAGAACTGGGGATATAATACTGAGAAGCGGCTCCTCAGAAAAACTTGAGATTCCAGATGGAGTTGTAGATGTTGTTGTGACTGATCCCCCATACTATGGAAATGTAATGTATTCAGAACTGTCCAACTTCTTCTATGTCTGGCTAAGACTCGCTTTAAAGAAACACTACGGTATTTTCAATGATTCGCTTGTACCAACAGATGATGAAGTTATAGAAAATCGGTATCAGGGTAAAGGAAGAATTGAGTTCATCCATGGTTTGACCAGAGTGTTTACAGAATCCAAGAGAGTATTATCCAATGATGGAATTCTGGTTTTTACCTTTCATCATAAGAAACAAGAAGCATGGGGTGCAATATTTAGGACAATATTGGACTCTGGATTCTATGTAACAACCACGTATCCAGTACGAAGTGAAATGAAAACGTCAACTCACCTTCATGATCTGGAGAATATAGTATACGACATGATTTTTGTCTGTAGGAAAAGAAATGATGAAAAATCTGTTCCAAAATCATGGGAATCAATCAAGAAGCTGATCAAACATTCTATCACAAGGACAATAACTCAATTACAAGACAATGGAGAAGCACCAAGTTCAGCAGACGTTTTTGCGATTGTTCTAGGGAAATGTCTAGAACTTTATTCAAAACACTACCCCATGGTGATGGATGGCGATGAAGTAGTAGGGCCGGAAATGGCTATAGAATCGATAGAGAAGTTATTGGGTAGCTTATAGTGTTTTAATTGGACAATATTTAATGAGAGAAGCACACGCATAATTGGTATTTGGGGCAAAAATCTAGGAGATTAAAAGAACTTTATTCTTCATTCGAAAGGAATACCATTTTGTCGAACATTCTCGGATATTGACATGATTTCGGCATTATTTCGCCGAATTGCTGTCTGTTCTAATATATCCGCCACAGTTTCATTGAACTCATTCTCAATCTCAGAGTTCTTTTCTTCACCAATAAGGTCCAAATAAGTTCCAAGAAGTGCCCAACACAATTTTTGTTTTCTGACATCAAAGATAGGATTTGTATCCAGCATACTTGCAGCGGTACCTCCAATGTCCAAAACCCATGGACCAAGACGAGTTTCTTCATAGTCGACTCCATAGATTCGACCGTTATCGTAGATGAAGTTTCGAAGTCTTGGATCGCCTTTGATCATATCATGAGCATTATGATAGTTGTAATACCACTCAGCTAGTATGTCAATAAGCGATTGTTCGAACGTTCGATTTAGGACATCAACAAGGGGCTCTCCTGTTATGTAGTTCATGAGGATTACACCATCTCGTGCTTCAATCACTTCAGGAACAACAAGCGACTTCTCCCAACTTGATTTCAATATGCGACTCTCTATGTCGAATTTGTCAGCTACAAACATTTTTGCGACAACACCAATAGGTTCAGCCTGTTCTTCATTCACTATTTCAAGGTGAACAACGATGTTTTTTCTACTCTTCAGTCGTTCTAATGATAATATAGAGGCTTTATGACCATAGTTCTCAACAAGAATCTCCTCTAGTGTGTTGATTCTTTCAGGATTAAGGGTAGTTTCATTAGCGCCAATGGCAACTGATTGGAACCACTTTGACAAGTCCATGTTATTTCTACTTCAATACTTCATCGCTATTGCATATCGTATTAACCAATCAGGTTTTAACGTATTAGGAGAAAAGGGATTTGATATTCCATGACTGGCAGAACGTGTTCCACAGAGAGAAACAAGGATCGATGTAGTTGTTCGTACCCTGGATGTTCTAGGAAAGGGTATTGTTGTGACTGCCTTGATTACCATTGGAAACATCGTGAACTTCCAGGTTGTCTATTCCCTCCGGAAGCAGAGAGGACTTATGATAGGTCTCTTGAGTATTTTTTGGATGTCTGGAATAAGAAACTTGAAAAGAAGTAGTCCTTTTGCAATTAATTTAGAGCAGCAACTGCTATTGCTATTATTGGGTATACTTGCTCGAAACAGCGTTAGTTTTTGGTGATATGCTACATGATGATTAGAGTGTGGCGGGCGCGCCAGGATTTGAACCTGGGATACCCAGCTCCGAAGGCTGGTGCCTTATCCAAACTAGACTACGCGCCCCAAAGAAAATCTGATTTGTTTGGCTCTTAAGGACTTCTATATTCTTGAAGAGGGTTGTTCTACTCGAAGAGTTTCCGCATCTTCTCTTCTGTCGGATTCTTAACAATACCTCTGTCTGTGATTATTGCATCTATTAACTCGGGAGGGGTCATGTCAAACGCAGGATTGTACACTTTTGCATCAGGAACTGTTACATATTCTCCATTGATGATACGGATTTCGTCAGGGTCACGTTCTTCGATGACCACGTCCTCTGGGTCAGTGACCATATCTATTGTTGATACTGGAACCACAGAATAGAATGGAATATTATGATATTTAGCAGTGATCGCCATAGTGTAGGTACCGATTTTATTAATCACATGGCCCGTTCGTAGAATCCTATCAGCACCTACAACACAACAATCAACTCTACCTTCACGAAAGACCGTGCCGATCATTCCGTCAGTAATTAAGGTCGTGTCAATACCATCTTCCATGAACTCGAATACTGTGAGACGTGCACCCTGTTGTCTAGGTCTGGTTTCTACAGCATATACTTTGATGTTACCACTATATCTTTCATGAGCCACTCGGACAACTGCTCCTACAGTACCAAGATGGACTGTAGCAAGAGACCCTGCGTTGCATATAGTCTGAATTGTAAAACCAGGTTTTATGAGTGTGAGTGCTTGTTCACCCATATTCCTGCTCATTCGGACATCTTCCTCAGCAATTTCTTTTGCTTCTTCTATCAGTTTTTGGATGATGTCGTCAACACTACCTTCTGTGGTCTTTGCAACTTCTAGCATTCGATTCGTTGCCCAGACTAAATTTACTGCAGTCGGTCGTGTGTTTAACGTGACTGCAGCCTTTTCAAGATACTCCATAAGGTCATCAATTGTTCGGGCTTTGCTCTCAATTGCAGCTAATGCCATGCCCATTCCTGCAGCCGCTCCAATTGCAGGAGCGCCACGAATCTCCATTATCTCAATTGATTCTGCAATACGTTCGTGACTGTTAGTTGTGATATGTTCTAGAGTCAATGGGAGTTTAGTCTGGTCTACAAGACGTACTTCTGACGTGTCATCTAACCATTCAATTGTTCGAAACATTTCTTCGTCATCTCAAATATTCTTTCAATATACGTTCTAATGTGTTGACAGTTTTGTCAACAACCTCTTGAATCTCTGGTGTCAGACCCTCACCGAACTGTATATTTTTCGGCTGAATACCAATCAATACTGTTTTGCTACCTGTTGCCTGCTCTAGATACATCATTAGAAATGAAAGCGGCATGCTGTGAGTGCTAATGCTAATTCCGCCTATACGTTCCTTGGTGATAAGCTCAGTATGTCCAGGAGGCTTTCTCATGTCGGCAGCGTCAACCATGATTATTCTATCAGCACCAAACTCAGCTAATGGTTGTGCAAACCCTTCAGGAACTGACCCAACATTCTCAATAATTACGCGAGGATCATCTATGCTGAGTTTTTCTATGAAATACAATCCAAGTCCATCATCCGAACGTAGGTCGTTTCCTAGCCCTAGGATTGCGATTTTATTAGCACCAAGGATAAAGTTCCTTAGTTCTTCCTCAAATCTGTTGGTTGACACAACAGGGATTCTTTCGGAATAGGCTATAGTTCTTGTGGCGTGCCGAAGGGTTTTTCACATTATCGTCTTGGCTAGACCAAGCAGGCGAAATGTAGTTGACAGATGATGATGAATATCCCGAGCAGGAATCTTCTGAAGATCTTGAAGAATATGAGTTGGATGATGAAATAATAGAAGAACCTGCAGAAGCAATTTTTGAAAATGGAAAGGGATATGTGGGTAGTGAGGATGCTGACCGAATCTCACAGCAGGGATTCTATGGAAATCGTGTTGATGGGAACAGACTCGAGTTAGACTCGGTGGAATTATTGCACCTTCTTGAACGAAAACGACTAATTGTCAAAAGACCTAATGGTGAAACCATAGGACCAGACTCGATTGTGAATGAACTGCTTGATGAAGATCCAAACCTATGGACCAGATATCTTGTGTTTAGAGACCTGAGAAGTAGAGGATATGCTGTCCGTCAGGGGTTTGGCGGTGGTATTGGATTTCGTGTATATGCTCGAGGTGAGAAACCAGGAGCAGCGAGTGCTAGTCAGTTAGTCTATGTGCTAAAAGAGGGCGTACCAATATCTCTAAGTGATTTAGATATGGTTACAAAAACAGCTGCTGGCTCTCGAAAGAAGCTTGTTTTTGCTCTTGTAGACCAAAATGGTGAGGTTAACTTCTATCGAGTTGCTCAGGCTACTCTTCGAAATCGTGGAAGTGATGATAGTGAAGGACAATGAAGACAGGGAAGAGATTATGACTCTCAAGGCATTCTTTGATGATCATACAATGAGTGTGCATCTGATAGAGAACAACCCCCCTCGTGCTAAGAGAGGTGAGCCTGGAAATTGGGAATTAGTAGAGTTATCTGATAGACTACTCACCTATGAAGAACTTGATATTCTTGCAGAGGCAATTCTCGAAACCGCAGAGAACGATAATAATTCATTCATTGAGATAGAAGAAGAAGGAGCTGCTGTAGTCCAATTGAGGAATCTCAGAATTGCCATTGCCAGAAGACCCTTTGCTGATAAGATGGAGATTTCTGCAATTCGCCCAATTGTGAAACTGAGTCTCGCTGACTACAATCTCAGTCCAAAGCTAATGACTAGGCTTGAGTCACGAGCTGAGGGTATACTTGTTTCAGGGTCACCAGGATCTGGAAAGAGTACTTTTGCTGCAGCTCTCGCTGAGTTTTATGGTAGTAAGGGGAATGTCGTAAAAACACTGGAACAGCCTAGAGACCTCCAAGTAGAAGAGGCTATTGTTCAATACTCGCCTCTTGATGGGAGCATGGAAAAAGCCGCAGACATATTGCTTCTGGTTCGTCCAGATTTTGTCATCTATGATGAACTTCGAAAGAATTCAGATTTTCAGGCTTACTCAGATCTTCGTTCAGCAGGAGTAGGAATGGTGGGGGTTGTACATGCAGGTTCAGCTATTGATGCACTGCAAAGACTACTTCTTGGCGGGAGGGTCGAGTTAGGGCAAGTCCCAAGTACAGTGGATACTGTAGTTCATATTGAGGATGGACGTGTGTCCAAAGTGTCTTCTCTCTCATTGAAAGTGAAATTACCTACTGGAATGGGAGGTACACAGAGAGATTTAGCAAGACCTGTCGTTGAAGTTCGGGATTTTGAACGAGGAATCTTGGAGTTTGAGATGTTTTCATTTGGTGGGGAGAAAGTCGTGGTTCCAGTCAGAGGTACATTTGCGCCTCCTATGAGGGGTGAAAGACAACCTGTTGGAAAAGGGGTGCCAGGTGAAACAGTTCCCGTGTCTGTAAGTTATAGCAAGAAAAAGGTGACAATATATACTGGCAGGAAATATTCCAAGCAGAGAATAGAGATATTTGCAGATGATTTGTATCTCTTCACGACTGTCGTTGGGAGAAATGGAGAGAGTTCCATACGAATTAAAACTCGTCAAGGCAGTATCCTTGTTGATGCGATGGAAGAAGGGGCTAACATCACAGCTAAGATTGCCGAGTAACATATCAACACTGCAAAAGCTTTAACAACAGACTTCCTACACGCTCAAATTCAAGGGCCCGTGGCCTAGCCTGGACTTATGGGACTCCATCCCATTGGAGGTATATAGGGCACTAGCCTCCTAAGTTAGTAATCCCCGGTTCAAATCCGGGCGGGCCCGCCATTTTTCCTTTATTTCTTAAGTACTCTGACACCATCTTTAAGGCCTACATGGATCTCATCTGCCATGTCTACAAACAGCCCTGTTTCTACAACACCTGGTATCATCTTTAAGTCAGTAGCAACTTTTGCAGGGTCATCGATTGGTTTTGAAAACTTGAGATCAATGATAAAGTTGCCATTGTCAGTCACGACAGGACCCATCTTTTTCTCAGCTTGTCGTACAAATGGTTCAATTCCCATGGCTCTGATTTTTCTTTGAACTACACCTAGGGAAAATGGGAGCACTTCTATCGGGATCAAAAATCTAGAGGCAAGTTTATCCACAAGTTTGGATTCGTCTACGATTATAATCAACCTCTTGGAGGCTGAAGCCACTATTTTCTCTTGGAAAAGAGCACCTCCACCACCTTTGGTAAGATTAAGGTTCTTGTCAACCTCATCGGCACCGTCAACTGTAAGGATTAATTCTGGATTGATATCGAGATTAGTTAGGGGGATACCATTTTCTATTGCAAGTAGGTATGCTTGATATGAGCTAGGAACTACAGAAATATCATTCTTACCTTCCGTGATTAGTTGTCCAAGTTCGTTGGCAAAAACAGCTACTGTAGATCCACTACCAAGACCAATTGGACCAGTTTGAGGAATATTCTTCAGAGCACTTTTTGCGGCGTTCAGCTTCACTTGTGACATGTTATAGTCTCCACTGCAGAGTAACTGATTTGTGCACTAAGCTTCCCAAAAGCTTTCCGAGAGAATCAAACAACACCATATGGACAGAGTGTTCCAGTCTTGGGCCGCCAATAGACCGCCCATCTGCCATCTTCTGTGGAAATGATAGCAATAGTACAGTTCTCCTCAAGAGATTTTGCTAGGATTTCGGCATTCCTTTTACTGTGAAGTATGTCTACAAGACGATATATTTGACCGTCTACTAATTGCCATCTTGAGGGTTTTATCATGTGTTACTGTTTATGTGTACCTTAATAATGATGGAATTGTGTTATTCGTCGATAGTTACGCATACAAGTGCAAAATACTGACATTTGTTATGTCTTTGCTGCCTAATCGCCACCCATGAGTGCTTTCAGACGCTCCATTTCTGCCAACATTTCTGACTGGAGAGAACTTTTTCCGCTTGCAGGTTTGGGGGTGTCATCAACAACTCCGCCACCTGGGGGACCAGCACTTGGAGCTGCACCGCCTGGAGGACCAGCACTTGGTGTCACGCCACTAGGAGGACCAGCACTTGGAGCTGCTTCAGTCGGAGAATCTCCTGAAGGACCACCACTCGGAGGGGCACCGTCTGGGGGACCACCACTCGGAGGGCCACCACCCGGAGGACCGCCACTTGGAGGACCACCACTCGGAGGGCCACCACCTGGAGGACCGCCACTCGGGGGGCCTTTACTTGGAGCTGCATCACCAGGAGGACCAGTGGTTACTTTAGTAGGCATTCCAACACTTGATGGTCCAGCTTCAGCAGTGTCATCTTCAACAGCAGTTCCGGACATTGCAGCTAGCTTAGCTAAATAATCAGAACGTGCTCTGTCAACCGCAGAAGAAGTATCTACAATTTCCTTAAGCTGTTCATCTTTTGCCAGAGCATCTTTTACAGTCTTGAGACGATCTTGGTATACTGTAGCAAGCTTATCCTTTACGGCTTCGTCAATATCACCCTGTTGGTTGTAGTAGTCTACTGCAGACAATGCTTGTTGAATAGCATTTTCTTCAATTTTCAAAAACACTAATGCTTGTGCAGGTGTTTTTAGAAATTTGAGCCTCTTTGCACCTGCGAGACCACCTGAAACATCACCAGTTGATGCAATGACTTTCCTGATTGCTTCATCTACGCCAGGACTTCCAGAACCACGCCGTCCTCGGACCACCAGTAGGACTATTATTAGAAATAATGGTGTTACAGTTATGATAAACATCCACGCCATCGGACCAAAGGGTATGCCAATGGACTGGAAAAAGTCTGATATTGGTATGAATAGATTAACTATTGATTCTGCGAATTGTGAATAGGGGGTTTGCAATTATTTCACCTACTGGTATTCATCCTATACGTTCCTAGGCAATTCTGTTTGCTATTTTACTTTTCTCGTAAGGATTAGGGTTTGTAAGACGTGTGTCTTATTCCTTAAGGAAATGGTCCTTATCAGTTACTTGAACATGGGTACTCATAAACATGTCTTTGACTAACAGGCATTACATGATTGGTATGTAACCCAGTTTTTCTTAATTAGATTTGCAACATACAAATATCCATTCTAAGGTGATGAAATATGGATCTTTTTGACCCATCAATTGAGTATTATGTACTTCACGAAAAAGCTTGGAAGTTTGGTGGTGGTGATATCTACAATCCACAAGGTGAAAAGGTCGGATCGATGAAGAGGAAACTCATTTCGATGCGTGCTGAAATCGAACTAAGAAACCCTGATGATTCTATTGTCTGTATCATCAATAAGAAATTAGTAAGCGCTCGCCCAATTTATGACGTCAAGGCTCCTACAGGGGAATTAATTGGTCGAGGAAAAAGACCTATGATTGCATTCAGAGGTTCTGTTGATATGTATGATTCTGAAGATAGGATGGTATACAAAGCACAGGGCGGAGTAATGAAATGGAACTTCACAATTACAGACGCTCAAGATAAAAACAGAGTGTATGCTGAGATTAGGAAAAGTGACAAATGGAGAGATATCTTTGCTCCAGCTTTCAACTTCAAAGACAGATATGTAATTCACATTGTCGACCCTATGGCACCTAGAATGATGCTACTCGCTTATGCCATTATCATTGACAATGTGTATCATGACAAGTAGATGTGCTGCTACGAAAACTCTATAATATGTTCAGATTGACCAGCAAGTCGTGCCCCAGTGGCTTAGAGGCTATAGCGGCTGACTTGTAATCAGCAGGTCGCGAGTTCAAATCTCGCCTGGGGCTCCATCTTTACGTATTTTGACTGATGTATCAAATGAGATAGAGAAGCCACATTATTGCTCTCCACTGGAACCAATATATTATGAATGAAGTAATCAATCCAAATACTGCAATAACTTGAAACAATCTCTTTCTGGTTTTATGGCGAAAACGGAACATCCCTAAAAACATGCCAATTGCACCACCGATGAAACTGATGATGAGCAGAGTAGCCTCGCTGACTCGCCATTCATCCTTCTTCGCTCTTCTTTTGTCCCACCACATCGTCAAGAGAGCTAGTACATTGATGAAGACTAGATATATCAACAATATCCATAATCTTGATTCTTGACTTAGCCAGATGATAATATCTTGGGTGAGCTGCACACTTCTACCCATCCATTTTCTTGGCTGATGCTTCTAGGGCTGCTATGAGATCTAGTTTCTTGCCAGTCAGGAAGTTGATTGTTGCTCCACCACCTGTGCTGATATGTGTAATACTATTTTCAAGACCCATTTTCTTTGCCATGGCGCCCATATGACCTCCACCAACGACGGTGACACCTGTACATTCTGCAATTGCATTAAGGACTTCAGTTGTGCCTTGTGCAAATGCTTCTTTCTCAAAATATCCCATAGGACCATTGGCAAAAACAACTGCAGATTCCTTAATGATTCTTACATACTTGATGGCGGTTTTGGATCCAATATCAAGGAATGGATTATTTTCCACTTGATTGAAACTACAATCGAATCTCTCACCATTTCTTTCTACAGCTGCATCTTCAGGAAGTATAATTATATCAGGATGGTTTCTTAGAAGACTTCGTGCTGTTTCTACTGCTGTTTCGTAGCCTTTGATTGGTTTCGAGTAGCTTTCTGGAATTTTTCCATCAGCTATGAGAAAAAGTGTTCCGATGAGTCCACCTAGAAGAGCATTGTCAACTCTGCCGGTAGATAGAAGTCTGTTAAGTATGTCAACCTTATCTTCTACTTTACTCCCTCCTAACACTAGGGTCCATGGATGTTGATCAGTAGCCGTTGCATTAGTTAGTGTGCGAATCTCTTTCTCTACGAGTCTTCCAGCAACGGATGGCAGCACAGTGGTAAAGCCAACGATAGACGCCTGAGAACGATGTGAAGCCCCAAAGGCATCATTCACAAAGATGTCAAAAAGTGGGTAAAGTTCCTGTACAATCTTCTCTTTGGCGACTTCCTGAGGTGGAGCTTTCTTCAGTTCGCCTTCAAAGTAGCGAACATTCTGAAGAACTAGAATCTCGCCATCTTTAACCCGTGATATAGCCGTCTTTGCCTTTTCTCCAAAGATATCATCGATGAAACTCGCTTTTAGTCCAAGATCCTTCAAAATTTCAGTATGTTGCTCGAGCGAAATGAAATCATCACTTCCGGGACTTCCCTGATGAGCCATTAGCACAACCTTGCTTCTAGAGAGTTCTTCTAACGTTTCTTGAATCGCTTCAATCCGTGAAATATCAGTGATCTGTTTGGTTTCGGGATCTACCGAGCAATTCATGTCCACACGAATGAGTACTCGTTTTCCAATATAGTCTATATCATCAAGTGTCTTGAAAGCGAACTTCATTTTTTCACCTGCTTTGTTTCAAGCAATGCGGCAATAAAGAGATTTTCAAGGCTTTTGAAGTGGCTCACCACTCACAGGATTTGATTGCATTTGCGAGTGATTCTAACATATGACCTTTCGGATATCTGACTGGCATAAGGTATCTTGTTCCATCTTTAAGTGTAATTTTAAGGTCTTTTTCAGCACAGACTTTTAGCAATGCTCTCAGAGCCTCAATTGTCCAGTCTGTGATATCAACAACTCCTGAAATGATTGATTCTCGTATGAGTTTCTCAAAGTGTGGGCGCTGGAGCTGTTTGACAATTCTGCCCAATGATTCAATTCTGGTTTTTCTGGTTTCAATTTCGTCTTCATTTACAATGGGCTTGATTGTCATAGTTCTATGTACTTTTGGAATCTATTAAGCACCAATTGAAATAAGAATTATCTATACTAAATTGAAGTGTTTGGGAGTACATTCAACATTAGGATCTTTTGGTCTGTGATAAACAGCCCATCTGTTATTTCCCAGCTTTGAGAGAAATATATGATTATTTTCGTTCAATTCTCTCGCTTGTAGCGTTGCATCAAGTATGTTGTCAAAGATATTTACAAGTCTATAGACGCGTCCACCTACCAATTTCCACTTTTCTTTCTTCATGGTGTTAAGTATAGATTATGCCTAATAATCCCGTCATAGTAAAAATAGAAAAGTGATGTGGTGCCTCAGGAGGTTATTGAATCGATTCCTCATCCTTCGAGAAACTTCAGGCACCCCCAACACTGACTAAACAAGCGCACACACTTCTCCTCCTGCGCCTCCTCACACAACCCAATCGCCATCTCCGTCGGAATCGACTTCAGTCACGTATCTTCCTGAGAGAGCTGGAATTCAAACAACTATCCCCAATGTTTAGACCTCATAAGAAGAATCGGGCAAGAAACAATGGCAGGTCGTCCTAAAACCCAACAATTCATTCCAATAGACCCTTAAATCCTACTCAATGTAGAACTCTACAAATGCTGTTGGGATGCCCCCATAGAGTTCAATTATCGTTCACTCTTGGCAGTTCGTTTCCTGAGAGGTATTCATCTTGTCGTTAATCTCGTTCACAGCCTGCTCGAGGTCCTCCGCTGTCCGCATCGAGGTGGCTGTCGGGACGCTCGTCGTGACGAAGTGCTGCGCGTACGGGAAGCACGCCGCCTCGAACGGCATCGGATCCAGTGCGCCAGCGCCGAAGGTGTTGGTGCACAACGAGATATCATCGAGCGGGAGTTTCAGCGCTTGCGCCATCTCCTTCGGATCGAACACCAGACTGAACGGCTTGGTACATTGCTGCAGCTCACCGCCGTAGTCGACTGAGAGATTGCCCTCGACCCACAGGCGCTGATTGAGTTCCGTGAACACACCGTTCTTCAAGTCGGCGACGAAGACGAGGCTGTTGTCAGACTGCGCGCTCGCAACATCAATGATGATCTCCCCGAGATAAGATGTCGTGACTACCGAATGGGACGTACTCGGACCGATGAAGCCCTGGCTCGGGTCGTAGCTGTGCGTGTTGCTCTCATACTCAACGATGACCCAAGAGAGAAGTCCTGTTTCGCAGTTCTCAGCAATCAGATAGAACTCCACGCGGCTCCCCCAAAACACGCTTGTGTGAATGTTGAAGGCGCTAACGATTGCGCATAGTCGTTTGGGAGTATTGCTGAACATCGCTGAAGGGAGCAAGCTGTAGTTCGGCGGCAACAACCGCTCGACCGTTTCAGTATCAGTGACCTCAAAGGCAAGGAACACACTGTATGGCTCAACGATGAAGCTCATGTACGGGTTGGAGCGCGCCCCTCTTTTGACGATGTACCGCTGGAGTCTGAGCGGCAGCTTGCGGAGAAAGCCACTACCCTGAGTCGTGGACGCAACCTTGGCAGGCACGACCATCTTCTCGGTAGTCTTGATATAACGTCGAAGATCCTTAATTTTCATGACATCTCCTCACATTAACG
This sequence comes from Candidatus Thorarchaeota archaeon MP11T_1, assembly GCA_002825515.1. The sequence goes on from PJET01000109.1 coordinate 13,010, forward strand.
TTTCATGATTCTTTTGTTTCTCTTTCAGCACATAAGAACTATTCAATTCCATGAATCCACACTCTATACCTTTCTCACAGTATATCAAAGTACTCACTAATTGTATGGAAGTATCAACCAAAGAGAAAAGAATGCGTGCGTGAAAATATAGTGCCGCAGGTGGGAATTACTCTCTATCACGAAATGTGATAAAGTTTCGAGCCCACGACTTCGAGATGCCTCATCAGAGTTCGAGCCGAGATTTGACCCCTTAGTTTTGACTGGGAATTCCAGTCAGATTATGAGTCTCGCGCCCTAACCAGGCTAGGCCACTGCGGCTTGTTTTTCTCATAATGAAGTCTGGCAAAGGAGCACTCTGGATTCCTCTAATTAACCTTATCCTTGAGTTGTTTAAAATATGCTAGCTACTTTCATGGACTGTCTATGATTTGAGTAGTTTCTGGATTTCGGTTGTAAGTAGCTCTTTGACCTTTTTACCGTCAGCCTTCCCACGGAGTTCTTGCATAGCTATACCCATAAGCCCACCTATTGATCGTTCTCCTTGCGCTCGAACAAAATCTTCTCGCTCTGCTACTATTTTCTTAACAATATCATCTATCTCATTTCGGGTCGCCATACCTATGCCAATTGACTCTATTGCTGTTTCAATGTTTGATTTAGGGTGATTGGCGAAGAATGTAAGTATCGCAGGGATGGCCTCAGATGATATCGCTTTCTTGGCAATTGATTGGAAAATCTCAAGAAAGTGATTATCATTAAGATTCTCAGTTGGAACTTGGTCTCTATATAGACTAATTACTGTATTTTCTAAGGTCACTGCAATCAATGTTGGCGAAACCCCAGTTTCTTTGACTATTTGTTCGAAAAGGTCAAGATTTTGAGAACGAGTGATTTGGAATGCAAGATCAGGACTTAATTCATATTCCTTAATGAATCGTTTCTCACGCTTCTCAATGGTTTCAGGCATATTCTTCCTGACTTTCTTCAACCGTGATTCAGTGATTTTTACTGGTCTAACGTCTGTTTCAGGATACATACGCGATGATCCAGGTCTTGGTCTTGCATATTTTGATGTGCCATCAGGAAGTGGTGTTCTTGTTTCTGCTGGAACTCCTATGACTGCCTCTTTGGCTCTACTGACTACTGCTTCAAGAGCGTCTGTGCATTGTTCTTCAGATGATGCAACAATTACAACTGCATCTTTTTCGCTTGCATTGACTTTTTTGCGTAGTTTTGAAACATCTAAGTCAGTGATTCCATACTTAGGAAGTTCATCTGTATGAAATATCCCTCCAACTCCACCCCAGAACTTTGCATAGTCAGACAGTTCAGTTCCAAGCCGTCGATTTGGTTGAATTTCAATCCCAATTAGGTTTGCAAAACCTGGGAGTTTTACAGCGTATACAACACCATCGGATTTTAGAGCATTTTTAATGACTTTTGATTCGCTTTTCGCAAAAATCTCAGTTATATCTTCGAATTTTGATTTGATATCATCTACAGAAATACTACGAGTTTCCAAAATATCCCTAATTTCAATCAATTTCGCTTGTCGTTGAACCTCAAATTCAACAAGTGTTGATAGCATGTCGAGTTGTTGGAATCCTTTAATTTCAATTATGGCTCCATCTTTGATTGATACATTAACATCTTGACGAATTGTTCCGAGACCCCGTTTGACACTTCCTGTGGATCTTAAGAGAAGACCCAATGCGAGTGCGACTTCTTGTGCTTCTTCAGGGGTTTGAATATCAGGGTCAGTAGCAATCTCGATCAGTGGAATACCAAGACGATCGAGCCTGTAAACTCGCATATTATGCTCTTCATCATCAGCAATCTTTCTTGCAGCGTCTTCCTCAAGACAAATTGTCTGAATTCCAATTGTTTTCTCTCCTACAGCAACCTGTCCTCCGTTTGCAATAATTGTTGTACGTTGAAAACCTGTTGTATTAGATCCGTCAATCACAATTTTTCTCATGGGATGTATTTCATCCACAGGTTTTGATTTGAGAAATTCAGCCATTGTCAAACAAATATCGACAGCCTCTTCACAGAAATCATGAGGTGGTTCTTCATCAGCCTCTACAAGACAAGTGCTATCATTGTAATACTCATAACAAAACCGTTTTTGTCTTTGAAATTCGAAGAGTGCAGCAGGATCAATCTCCCCCATTTCACTCTGGGTCGGACGTAATCTTCGTACAAATTTTCCATCTGGCGCTTCATCGCGAATTGATGTTGGACAGTGACAAAACAGCTTGCGTTTGGTGTTCAATTGTTGATGAAGTTCGAGACCCACCATTAGACCAAGTTTTCTGAACCTGTTTCCTTCAGACACTCAATCCCCTCCTAGGCTTTTGATGTACTCAGATTCCTCACTGCGCATATCAATCTCGCCTGCAAGCGGCTTCAAGAAGAGGTGTCTTGCGGAGTCTTGGTCCTTGCTATTTGCCAACACCCACATAAGCTTCACAAGTGCAGTTTCTGGAAACATATCTTCGCAAGGTACAACTCCAATATCAAGTAGTTCAACTCCAGAACGGTAGACATTCATGTTTATACGTCCGAATAGACACTGACTTGACATAGCGACAACGATTCCAGCATCGATAGCCTTCTTGATTGATGGCTGGAGACGATCTGGAGCATGTCCTAAGCCTGTACCCTCAATCACGATTCCTCTGTATCCTGTTTCTACAAGCAAATCAATTTGTGAAGCTTCAATCCCTGGATTGGTCTTTACGAGAGCTACTTTTTCCTCGAATTTAGGTTTCAGGCTGAGTTTTCTTTCAATATTTCTTCGTTGTATAGGAGAACAGATCTCTATTACATCTTCTCCATACACACGATAAAAGGGATAACTATTGACTGATTGAAAGGCATCACGGCGACTTGTGTGAAATTTTCTGGTTCGTGTTCCAAGGTGAGCATGAAGGTAGCTATCACCTATTTCGGCATGCATTAACACAAAGACAGCTGCAGCATCTGCTCTTGTAGCCAAGTTAATGGCTCCAATTAGATTCATCGCTGCGTCTGAAGATGGACGATCAGAGGACCTCTGTGACCCAACTAAAACAACTGGAATTGGAAGGTCTTGGAGTGCAAATGATAGTGCTGCAGCGGTGAATCCTAGTGTATCGGTCCCATGTGCAATCACGACTCCATCTGAACCAGCTTTTATTTCAGATGCCACACTTCGGGCAATTTTGGTCCAATCATTTGGTCGGATATTCTCAGAGAGCACACTCATGATGACTTTGGCACGGACATTAGCATAATTACCAAGTTCTGGAACAGTATCATAGAGGTCTTGCGCTGATAAAGCGGGGTTAACTGCACCGGTCTGGTAATCGACTTTGCTAGCAATGGTACCACCCGTACTTAGAATCGAAGCTGTGGGTAAGTTCTTTGCATTGATTTCTTTCTCTGAGGAAACTGTCTGTTTCTTCCTACCAATCTTGATTCTTCGTACTTGAGAGTCTTGACTTAATTTTATACCAATATTGTAGCCACTTTCAAGCTTGATGACAAGGTGAAATTGATCACTGCCAACTTGACTTCGAGGCATGAGTATTCCAATATATTCATCCTCTCTTATGATAACACGAATCATATCTCCAACTTTGATATTGGAGTTAGACAGTTTGTCTAGAACCAGACCACTATACCCTGAATCGTCAAGACTCATTGATATCCTCACCTCGAGTTCGAACTCAATGTGGTCAGATGAATCATAAAAGGCTTCGTTATCAGGGAATGTAAAGACTAGAGAATGCCTAAAACTACGAGAGAACCAAACAATATGAAAATAAAGCCGACAACTCTTTTCACAATCTTGAGTGGTATACGAGCAGCCGCCCGGTCTCCCGCCATAGCACCAAGAGAGTTTACAATCAGAAATCCAATCATAGAACCTATGAATACAAGTATTGCAAAGGAAGATTGTGCAGCTAAAGCAAGTATTGTTATTTGACTCTTGTCGCCAAGTTCGGACAATAGGACTAGTGAGAACATCCCAAATAATGTGCCAGGGTTATCGCAAGTATCAGGTTCCTCAGAGTTTGCTCTGGCAAGTGTATATATTCCAAGACCAATAAACAATATTCCTGACACATAGGTTATGAGTTCGATAGGAAGTGTAGTGGAGAGAATATAACCTATAATTACTGCAATGACTGATGAGGTTGCTAATGCCGTCATCGTGGATAAGAGTACTAGCCCAGGTCGTCTATACTGCGCACTAAGACATATTGTGGTGAGCATTGTCTTGTCGCCAAGCTCCATTAGTAGAACCAATCCTATTGAGGAAAAAAAAGCTTGAATAGGCATAATTATAGGCTCCGCGCATGTCCTCCTTTTAGGATTTGGCATGTGGTTCCAAAAGAGGATTGGTGCGGGAGGTGGGCTTCGAACCCACGAACTCCTACGAGAGCGGATAGCCTATTCACATGACCCCTTGATTTCATGCGATCTTAAGTCCGCCGCCTTTGACCGGGCTTGGCTACTCCCGCTATGCTCGGTCAGGCAAGCGACAAACTATTCTCTAATTGTAGGAGCTTACCGCATTGATTTTTTGCGGCATACATACTCTTCAACTCTTTGGTGCGGAATTGACAAGGCGTAAGAAATGGTGGGGCGGGCCGGATTTGAACCAGCGACCTTCTCGGTGTAAGCGAGACATCATAGCCGGGCTAGACTACCGCCCCTAAAAGAGTTGGGTTTGTTATTCAAATAAAAAGTTGCTTACATGCGAATTGCAGTGATATGAACTTCTTGACGCGATTTGTCTAGAACTATCTCTTGAATCTGTATATATCCAAGCTGAGCGATACCATCTTTGAGAGATAATAGTGTGTCAGATTTGTGATTTGATTTGAATGCTGCGAGCAGACGACCCTTTCTTTTTAGTAGTGATGTAAATCTCTCGATTAGTATCAATGTGCCCTCAGGTTCTGTTGTAACATCAATAAGAAGTAGATCAAGCTGGTCACCGCTAGTGATGATGTTTGGATCTATATTGAAAGCATCATCAAAAATTACAGAGATGTTTTGATATTTCTCAACTATAACATGTAACTTTTCAGTAAATCTCTCAGAAACCTCAATTCCTACTGCGTTTGCTCTTTTTTCAGCTAAATAGATTAGAAAACCACCAGCAGAACTACCAATGTCAAGAGCTTTACAGTCGCTACATACAAGTCTGCCTTGTAGGCGTTTATCAAGTTCTTTTAACTTCTGAAAACCTTGCGGAACATCAGCTTCAGTACTATGTAGTTCGATTTTGTCTTTCTCAGAAACTTGAGTTGATGGTTTGCATCCTAGTCCATTTACTGTGACTAAACCATCTTTGATTGCCCTTTTTGCTGCTTGCCGAGAAGAAAATTGGCCTGTTTCTACAAGCCATGTATCAAGTCTTGGCATGTTTCTTTGCCTCGAGTTCTTTTGGTATGAAGAGATGCATTGGAACACCCTTGAGTCTAGGGCCAATTGATGCAAGAATTCCAGAAGCGCGTGTGCTCCTTTTGCATCTAAGTGAAAACTCAAACTTTCCAAGCTGCTCTATCTCATAGATGTCCTCTCTATGGTTCACTTTTTTCAGCGAACTCTCTATTTGATATGAATTGGCGCCAAACACCAGAAGTCGTTCGTGATCGTCTTGCATCCACTCTGTAATCCGTGTCAGCGTTGATTGATTAAGTTCTCCTTCAATTCTATTGTTGTACAAATCAATACTTGTAAGACTGACCTCAACAGGAAGATGTTCTACAAGGACAAATACATCTGCAATCATCTTCAAAGGACCTTGTAGGTCAAATTGCTCACGTAACCTGTAAAGTGGGATTAGTACATCCAGTTGCTTTGAATCACTTATCCCAATATCTGAATATAGTCCATAACCTACTTTTCCTACATCTATGAGCTGACCAAGATATGGCTTGTTGGGAATTAGATTGTCTGATTGAAGTGATTTACCATACTCCTTAGCGAGGGCGTTGACTACAAATTCCTCATCTTCACCATCTATCTTTATGATAATGTGGTTCCTTTTGTCAGTACCCAGACTTGTAATTTCTGCATCAAGTTCTGCCACCATTTCAGATACTTCTGATCTAATTGTTTCAAGTAATCGGCCTCTATATGCTCCATATGCCTTTGGAAATAGAACAACAGTCTTCAAATAATAACCTCGGCCTTATTTTCTTGAGTTTTGCTAAGTACCTTTTGTAAAAACCAGCTAATAAAGAAGTAAACACATTAGGAGGATGCTTCTAAATCAGCTTTGAGTTCTTCAACGCGTTTTCTCAAAAATGAGATTGCTCGTGCATTATCTACAAACTCTAACTGGCCATTACATGTGGGACAACGGAAGGAGAGATTCATTGCTTCTTCAAATGGTACTGGGGATGAATCACGATTAACACATACATAGAGGTCATTATTTGTTTCATGTTCTAATCTCTGTTCAAGAAGATTAAGCACCATTCGTTTCTTTCTATTAACAAGAGCTTGTGCCTTTTTAGGGTCGATACGCCAGTAATACAGAAACCAGCCTGTGTTTGCATCTCTGATTCGTCGGTAGGATGCAAGATGATTATCATGAAGCTTGTAGAGGATTCTTCGAACGATATTCAGCTTGAGATCAGTCTTAGTTGCGATTTCTTCGTCAGTGGTTTCTTCTGCATTAACCAGTACAGTTGATACATCTACCCCTTCCTTACCAGCAATTTCTTCAACAACAAGTCGGAAGAGGTCGTGATTGAAATTCGTGTGAACCATTGACGTAATCACCCAAGTGTGTAATATGGCTAGTCGACTGACCTAAATAACAGCGAAAACATCCGCAGTGGAAATTTACACCTATAGTATTATACGTCCAAATACTATATATTCACTTCGCTTGGGTATCATCTTGACGCGCTTTCTGCGACATTTTCCTTTTTACAACTACCCTATCACCAAGGGTAGGACCAGAGCCTGGCTTATCACTGCCTACCTTGATTGGTACTGATCCTAAAGGTTCTAGAAGAGAGATTTCAAGTTCTCGTTCAAGACCTCGAATAGCTTTCCCTGTTGGCTTTAATCGTCCAGCTTCAATTGACTGAAGTGTTGAAATTCGTTCTCCAATCTTCTGTGCAAGCTCTTCTTGGGAAAGTTGCTTCTTTTGTCTAGCAACACGGATTACTTTGGCATAATCCTCTATCAGCTCCAATTCATCAATAAGGACACCAGACCTAGGCTTGGGTTTTGGTTTAGGTGTAGATACTCTTCTAGTCTGAGTGGGTGGTATTTTCCGGGGACTTTCAATCCAAGATGGACGTGCTTGAGGAGTAGATGATGTTCGGGATTCAGACGAAATAGACTGGCCACCAAATTTAGCAGCACATTGAGGACAGACTAGCATTGAGGCTCCTTCAATTGTCACGTTTCGGCCGCGACCCTTCATGTTTCTGCCACATAATTCACAACTGGGCACAGCTGATTCCCTCTAGGTGATAATGAGGTGGGGGGTGTTGATAAAGATTGCCGACTAAACAAATTTGTAAGTGATGTTTACATATTGTTTACCTTGATATGTAATAGAAGCATTGCTCCCTCAAAGCAATGCTTAAAACATCAACAGTGGATGAACTCCTGAGGTGGCGTCCAATGCCAGGGACTACGGATACAAAAGATGAAGGTAGTGTTGATGAGTCAGCATACTCACAAAGCTATACAAGGCATCTGGAACGTAGACTTAGAGCATTGGAAACTGAGAAACAAATACTTCAAGCTGAACGTAGTCGTCTTGAGAAAGAAACTCAAACTCTGAGAACTGAGCTTGAGAAATTGAGACAATCACCTCTCATTACTGCTACAATTACTGAGATGCTTGAAGATGGTAGAGCAATAGTCAAGAGCTCTACTGGGCCTAATTTTGTTGTTCATGTTGCCTCATCAATTCCTAAAGACAAATTACAACCTGGAGCTCTAGTAGCGCTTAATCAGAGATCATTTGCGATTACTCAGGAGCTTCCACCCTCTCGTGACCCAATAATACGGGCTATGGAAATTGAAGAAGCACCTAATGTATCATATCAAGATATTGGTGGACTTCAGGATCAACTCAGAGAAATTCGAGAAACTGTAGAACTTCCTCTTTTGAAACCTGAATTATTTGAGGAGGTTGGTATAGAACCTCCAAAAGGAGTGTTGCTTACAGGTAAACCAGGAACTGGCAAAACTCTTTGCGCTCGGGCTGTGGCTCATGAAACAAATGCAACTTTTATACGGGTTATTGGTTCGGAGCTCGTTCAGAAGTTTATAGGTGAAGGAGCTCGACTTGTTCGGGAAATATTTATGCTAGCAAAGGAGAAAGCACCAGCAATTATTTTCGTAGATGAACTTGATGCTGTTGGTTCTCATAGACTTGACATTGCTACATCAGGAGACAGAGAAGTACAACGCACATTAATGCAGCTTTTAAGCGAATTAGATGGTTTTGAAAGTCGTGGTCAAGTTGCTGTTTTGGGTGCAACAAATCGTCCTGATATACTTGATCCGGCACTTCTAAGACCAGGTCGTTTTGACAGGATTATTGAATTCCCACTGCCTGATGATGTGAGTAGAAAGGAGATTTTCAAAATTCATATTCGTGGAATGAAAATAGATACTGCTGTTGATTTCGGTCAGTTGCTCTCTGCAACTCAGGGTAGAACTGGTGCGGATATTAAAACAATATGTACTGAAGCAGGTATGTTTGCGATTCGAGACAATAGAACATGTGTCACTCAAGACGATTTCCGAAAAGCTATTTCTAAGGTTCAAGAACGAGGATTAGGTGATCATGCTCCTGGTAGTATGTACTGTTAGGCAAGTCTAATGATTTGTGAACAGCTATGAGATATAGAAATTTCCTCAGAATCAAGTTAAATGGAATAGTTCCGACTGATTTAGAACTGCCTTCAGGTTTTCATCTCGTAGGACATGTTGCCCTACTGCACCTAGATTCTAGCTTAATGAGATATGCATCAGCAATCGGTGAAAAGACTCTTGAATATGATCAAAGGATATTGTCAGTTGCCGCGAAAACGGGACCTACAGAAGGCATCAAAAGATTACCATCATACGCATTAATTGCCGGGGATAGTAATACAATTACTACACATATTGAAGATGGGGTAAAGTTTCGAGTGGATCCACTTCGTTTCATATTCTCGGGAGGCAACAGAAGAGAGCGTATGCGTTTGTCAAGACTCGTCAAAGCTGATGAGAAAGTAGTGGATATGTTCTCTTGTGTTGGACAGTTCGCTCTTCATATTGCTAAGTCTGCTGATGTTAAGGTCACTGCAATTGAGATTAACAAAGATGCGTTCCAGTTGTTACTTGAGAATATTGGATTGAATAAACTAGACAATAGAGTAGTTGCTGTATTAGGAGATTGTCGTGAAGTACATCCGAAAGGAGTAGCTAATCGAGTGGTGATGGGATATCTGCACAATACTATAGAATATCTTCCTTTTGCTTTGGAAACCTTAGTGGAAGATGGAGGAGTTATTCATATGCATATGAATGCTCCAGAATTTGAAGTGTTGAATATCTTAGTGGAGATTCAACAAATGTGTAAAAGAAAAGGATATTCTTGCTCTACCGACGTACATTATGTCAAGAACTATTCGCCTAGAATAGGACATTATGTATTTGATATCACTGCAACTTCCAAAGCGTAATCGTTTTATCGACTCATAAACCAGCAGTTATTGAAATACTGGATAGGTTGTTGTCTACACCTTCCCTTCAAGAGCTGGAGATGATCCTATGGGATTTAGAGGACTATCGCCCAAACAAATGGCACGAATGATGAAGAAGATGGGTATTGAGCAGAAGGAGATAGATGGTGTGAAAGAAGTGATAATACGCTTCGCCGATAAGGAATGGGTCATTTCTAATGTTCAATTAACAATGATTAAACAGGCTGGTAGTGAGTCTTTTCAAGTAACAGGTACCAAGAGTGAAAGACAGGTATCTGGAAGAGTTGAAAGCAAAACCGAAATAACTTCAGAAGATGTGGTCGAAAAGAAAATTGAGATACCAATGGAGGATGCTGCATTGGTAGCTAGCCAAACAGGTGTTGATATTCAGGTGGCCAAGAAAGCATTAGAAGAAACTGGTGGAGATTTAGCGGCGGCAATTTTGAAGTTAAGGCACTAAAATCGTATTACAAATAATACATGTTTTATTCTTCTTCTTGAGTAATCCAATCACGTACCATCTTTAACCTTACAAAGTCTTCACGTTCTCGTTCTTCAAGTGCAAGTTTTACGAAACGGGCTGTTGCATCAAGACGAGGTATAACAACAGTTTCAAGAGCTGATACTCGTCGTTTTGTACGCTCAATTTCAAGCGCAAGTCGTTTCACTGTTGATTCAATTTCAGCTAGACGAACAATTGCGTTCAGAGCTTCTTTGAATTTTTCACTCATAACATCAAATTTCGCACTAGAGTCTGAAAGTGAATAAGGAAGATCAGGAGTATGTTGTTCAACCGATAGAATCGGAACTCTGACCCCCATCATTGATCTTGTTGAAATACTAAGGTTCGCTTCAAATTTACTTGCATATGCGAATTCTACAACTCTTGCAGGTCCCATTACCATTTTTGCTTGAGTAAGAGCTGAGAAAGCTTCTGAAAGTGCGGCATCTACTTTCACCCTTGCTTCCTTAATCTCTGCTATCGCATTGAAAAATTCCATTATGAGCGAGTCTCGTTTCTCTCGGAGGAGATCGTGACCTCTTTCAGCCAACCTCATTCTATTTTTTAGAGCAAGTAGTTCCATGCGGGTAGTTTTTGTGCCTGGCAGAATCTTACTCATTATTATCACTTTTATGGGAATAGAGTGGCATGGTGTGTATCATAGCTGTTCTAAACTCTTGTGTTTCGTATCAATAGAATGTGAAAGCTAATGCACTGATGATAATTCCAATGAAGCACATTATCAGCCAGTCGCGAAGATATTTCTGAATTAGTTTTGGACGTTCATTTATTTGAGCAGTCACTACAAATGTAGCGGCGGAAATATATAGAAATGCAAAGGGTAAAGAAACGGATGTGTTAGTTAAAGGAACATCTGTTATCAAAATTATTCCTGATAGAACACCAAAAATCATGAAAGAGAGAATCATAAGCGAATTCATGATGTGCTTTATTCGATCTACATCCATTCTAAGTTACTCCTGTAACATTTACTAATATTGTCTTAAGTTGACCTTTCAGCCTGTTCATTCTCTTCAAAAAGGTTGTGTCTGAATGGCGCAATTTACCACACATTTTATATCTGAAACTATTGTTTCAAAATTGTATTACATGAAGTACTTGTGATACCACATCTTTAGAGGTCCACAAAATGACAATCGCAATTCATGAGAGTGCATTGATCCGGCACTTCAATACCCGCAAAGAAGTTCTTCGTGCTTGGGAAGAGAAGATTGGTGCTAGATTCTCGCCATTTCGTGGCTTCAAGATGCCAGACAGTCGTCTGTACATTGAAGATAGTGACTTTTTGGACTCTATTGTTGATTTAATTATAACAAATGAACGTCATGTTTTCATTCGTGGACCAGTAGGCTCGGGTAAGAGTACATTGATGCTATTAGCATTGAGAGATTTACCAACATTAGCTGATCGTAGAGGAAACAAATTCATCACTGGCTATGTTGGTATGACTGGTCTTTATGAAAAACAAATGGCATCAGCAATTGCTGATTCTCTTAGAATAAAATATCGAAGATCATGGGAGTCTAGTCAGATTATTGATGCAGTTGCGAAAGAGAGTCTTCGAAGATATCTTGAAGAACAAAGTCGCACAGCATTATTCATTGAAGACGTTGCAGACAATCAAGAAGCAGCATTTCATAAATTAAGATTCCTTGCGGACCTACCTACTGAAGAGATGATTGATGCATACTCGGGAGCTCTTGACGAACCTATTTTCACATTGGTTATGTCTGGGACTATGATATACTGGAATGCAATGCTTTCTTTCCTACCGCAGATTGCGGACCGTACGGAACCTCTTGATGTTCCCTCACTCAATGATGCGAAAGCAAGGGAATTCATAGGACGTCGAATTGCTTATGCACAAGGACATATTGACAGCTTTAATCCGGAGAGTTTCAGTGTTTATCCATTTACTGATGATGCAGTGAATGTCATTAATACAGCAGCAAAGGGAAATCCACGTGATATACGAATGCTTGCACGTGGATGTCAGCAAGTTGCAGCTGAGAATCTAAGAAATTCTGGGAATCCAGGAGTGACAAGAGAAATTGCTGAGCTAGTTTCTGAAGCATATGCAACATTACTCAGGGAGGTACAATGAAATGAGTTTACTTGGTAAGTATAGAAAAGAAGCGGAAAAAGAAGAAGGAGAAGAAAAACCAACAAGAATGGTGGCTAGAGAATCTAGACCAGTAGAACAAAAGAGTGAGCTTATATCTTCTGTTCCAAATCGAGAACGAAAGAGTCCAATTGTTTCTTTCTCTATACCAACTGATCTCAGAGCTTGTCTAAAAGCAATTAGAAAATCAAAGGCAATCAACCTGAGTATGTGGGTAGAGAAACAGCTGCGTGAAGCGATTGTACAAGAATTCCCGCAGATAGCTGAAGAATATCTTGAGTCATAGACCGTTTTTCAATTGTAATACTGGTATTAAGATTCAGGGTTGGATAGTTTGAGATTTAATTATGCATAGCTGTATACTCAGCCACTCTTGCGATGCAGAGTGTAGCTTGTGCAGGGTCATCATAACAGGGTATCTTATTCATTTCTAAAAGATCTTTTCCTGGTTTGCCAACATCTCCAGCCAACCATACTCCTATAACTGGTTTATCTATCAAGGTAGAGCGAACACCCTCTAAAGTTCCTGCTGCATGTTCCGTCTGTGTCATTCCTGCAAATGTTGGAACTGCACATATAACAAGTAGTATGTCAACATTAGAGTCTTTCAACAGAAGTTCGGTAGCTATTCTATACTCTCTCCGACCTCCACTTGCCACAACATCAATAGGGTTATTATTTGAAGCCATTGGCGGAAGAACTTGTCTAAGCTCTTCTCTTGTTTTTTCTTCAAGAGATGCAATTTGAAGGTTTAAGTTAGATGCAGCATCAGTAGCAAGAACTCCTGCACCTCCTGTATTACTAATAATACCAATACGATTTCCTTTTGGTTTTGGTTGATAGTCAAAAAGCTTACAAATTTCAAATAGTGTGTCTAAAGACGGTGCAGTAACACAACCAGCTTGACGTATCATTGCATCAAACAGTTTGGTAGAACCTGCTAGCGATCCGGTATGTGATTGAGTAGCACGACTACCTTCTTTGCTCCTCCCTCCCTTCAATATGACTACGGGTTTTACTTCAGCTGCTTTTTGTAATGACTCGAAAAGTGTTCGACCTTCGTCAACGCCTTCAATATAAGCTGCAATGACTGAAGATTTTGAATCTTCTCTGAAGTAATTAAGAATTTCAACAAATCCTACATCTGCCGAATTACCAACGCTGACAAACTTGCTCATTCCAATCCTTTTTGCTCGAGTATTGTAGATGATCATCCCACCAAGAGCCCCACTTTGAGATACGAATGCAATATTGCCGCGTTCTGGCATCATCGTGAATGTACCATTAAATAATCGACTATTGGAAACGCCAACACAATTTGGACCAATTATACGAACTCCTGCTTCTCGAGCAGCTATCACAAGGCTCTTCTCTAACTCTACTCCCTCAGGACCAGCTTCGCTGAAACCACCTGAAATTATAACTGCGTTTCTTGCACCGGCTTTTCTTACTTCAGGCATAAGTGATGAACAGTACTTGGCAGCAACAGCGACTATTACTAAATCAACAGGTTTGGGTAAATCGCTAAGACTCTTGTAGGCTTGTATACCTAAAACTCGTTCTGTGCTACGTGTTATGGGAAAGACTTCAATTTCAGATGCTAGTAAATTCATAAGTATTGAATTCCCAAGCTTCCTATAATCTGTGGAAGCGCCAACAAGAGCAACTCTTTTTGGATTGAAGAATGGATCCATACTCTTGAACAACGCAGTTTCAGAATCTTTCATGTTTGCACGCCAGAATTGAGTGTGATTTATGTCTGTCGTCAGTATAGGTATTTCATGTATTACTAGTAGTACAATGGTTTTTCTTTACTGAAACGTCGATATAGTTTTGTTAATTTTCCGCGATTCTTGCATTCGTTCTTTAATGAAGAGACAATAATATGATCAGCTTCAAAGCATTTTTTGTAAACATTTTCAAGGGCTTTTGCCGCAGCATCTTCTATCTCATTGTTTTTACTTTTGCACAATAAGTTCACTAAGGTTATAGCAGATGATTCATGGTAAAAACTACCAATCGCTAGAATTGACATTGTTGCAATACGTGTACTATTCATTCGAGATGATTTTTCTAAAACGAGAATTGAGTCAACATCACGGATTGAGAGATGTGCATTGATGCAATTAAGTATCTCTCTATAGCCACTTGAGGACTGTGAATTCTCATATATTGAAGAAGCTTCGTCAAGTAGAGTATTGAGTAATGGTATAGCATGTCTACTTCCCATTCGACCCAAGTTACTGACTTCGTGATGAATGAGAGATGTGAGTAGATTGCTGTATGTTTGGTTTGTTGGACGAGTCCAAGAACCATCTTTTGTGTATTTGAAAGAAGATGTATTGACACTCTTTGTTTTGATAAGATTAGATATTTGCATTGTTGATAATACAGTATCGAGTGTATTCGAATTCACAACAAGCCCTTTGATTCCGAGTGTTGACAAGGCAAGTCGACCATATTCGGTATACCATAGAGGTTCGACATTGAATTGTTCTTTGTTCTGTTCTAGGGAGATATTATGAATGTTCTCGTTTCTCACTTTGTCTAACATTTCCACAGTTTCTTGAGATATTGAAATATTGTCAGAGAAATCAAAAAATAGTGTGTCACCAGCGTGTATTTGTTCAATCACCAATGGCTCAATACTGTCTATAGAAACACGGGAGGCATCAATTAGCGAAGGTTCTTGATTTAGATTCTTTAGAAGATCAGTTGTTTCTGTTGATACTGGTTCTAGTCCTTTACACGATAGTAGTTCGAATACCATCTCTCTATACTTCAACTCTTCCAGGTCTGTTTTGCCTTGACCAATAATAAGCGGTGAGGAATACTTGTGGTGTTTTGCTTTCAATAGATATTCAAGTGCCGTGGACCAGCCTTCTTCGCTCTCAGTTCTAGATACGATATCTACTAGGTCTCTGTAACGTCGGTCTCCAATTGCATTTGCTATTAGTTGTATCTGTTCGGTTTCATCAGTTTCTTTTATACGCTCTTTGACAGCTTTGAAGATTCGATCACGACTATTATCATCAGTCAAGTTATCATCACTACTGGGTATAGTGTACAGTCCATTGTCAGCATAGGATTACGATTAAGGTTTCTTAGGGTATTCAACTTTGCATAAATTGTATTACATGTATTATCTTATATTATTAGGCGCCAAACCAAATTGAAGAATATGTTGAAAATTCTCGTTCTAAGATTAGAACTATGTACGATTGTTACCATGTATAATATGAGTGTGTCGTACAATGGCAAGTAAGCCGACGTGGATAGGACACACCTTTCCGACGTTTCAGGCACTCGTCATTGTCATCTCTATCTCCTCAAACAAACCTCCAGGATGACCTAAATGGTTGCTTGAGTGCTGGAGAAGGACTGTGCTCAAATGCGTCGGAATGCTTCTCGGTGCGACACTCTCGAGCCATTTTCTTTTTTGTTTTAATTAATCAGACTTCTTTTTGGATATCTCAGATTTAAGAGCTAGTGAGGATGAGAGCTCATCGAGTGTTGACATTATTGATCTTTCTGTTGCTCTAATGCTTTCTAGTTCCTCTGTTGTTAGCTCAACCTTTCCAGCAAGAATATCACGGATTCTTCTGTAATCACCGATACGGGCGGCTACTTCCTCAAAGGGACGGAATATTGTTAGTTCGAAAAGACCTAAGTATGCTAATAGTAACATGGTGTAAAAGCAACGAGATAGGTTCCGACGAGCTTGGTTCAGAGTTCTATTGAATGCCCCTCTTGAAACACCTCTAGACTTGGTTCCATGTTTTGTTCGAATTGTTGCTTTGTCTTCATACGTAATATGCGACCCCAAACTGTCTTCCACTACCAAATCAATAAGAAGAGTTTCTAGTTGAGCGTCACTCAGTACGGATCCCTCCTGAAGCTTCTTCAGAATTGGTTCTTTTAGTACGTGACGTGTGCCAATTGCCAATTGCTTTATTTCATCCTTATCAGGATTTTTTCTGGTATTTTTGAGTCGCAAGTAAGATCACCATATTTGATATCCACTATTCGAACTTGTCCGAGTAGTTATTAGTATCAACCATTAGAGTTCTTTAAATCACAAATAGAGCGTTATAGTGCCTTTTTTTATTGTGGTCAATAAGTCCTAATGGGTGGATACAATTTTGTATACAATAAATAAGTATGGAGTCTTATGAATTTTCAGTTGGTCAATAGTGAAATACCTGTAATACAAAAAGAGTTGAGTGTGATTATCTATTCGAGAGAGTCCATTCTGATTCAGGTGTCATCATAACAAATCCTAGAATTAGATTGCCTCTAATCTCATCAAATTTGTAAACCCCAAAAACGTTTTTCCCAGAATCATCTGTCCATTCAATTCGACCACGTAAAAGAAAATGTTGAAACACGACACGACTTTGTTTTCTCACAGAAGCAAAGAGGTTCTTGTATCGCCTCCGTTGAGAGGGTCTTATGCTCCATCTTGAAAAGATGAATCTGTTAGTAAGATTATTACTGGAAATTAAAACAGATTTTCTACCTCGTCCTTTTGTATTAATTGCCTCTTTAAGAGCGTTCCTTAGACACTCTGGCACTGAAGCCAATATTGAAGGGGTGACCTCAGGTTCTCGAACTAAAGATCGGGTTTGTTCAGTACGAATTGTCAAAGCAGCTCAATCTATTTTTCCTACAGGAACCTTAAGAGGACCTACAAAGAATAGGTATAGTACTATTGCTTAGTGTAATAAAATACTGACTTTGTCACTTCATTGGATTAATATCGAGATTGGTCACGAAAACATCAAGGTGTCTTCATCTGTGAAAAAAAGAGCAGAAATTCATGTGGCAGGAATCGTCCAAGGAGTTGGCTTTAGACCATTTGTGTTTAATCTTGCCGAGTCTCTCTTACTCACAGGATTCGTTCTTAATTTGGGTGATGCGGGAGTAAAAATTGTTGTAGAAGGACAAGAATCTGATATCATAAAATTAGTTGATACTATAAAGAAAAGCCCTCCATCCATTTCACGTATTGATTCAATTTCAATTGATTGGACACCTAGCAATGATTCATTCATATCATTCGAAATACGAAAATCTTTGGAAACAAGAACAGAAGGGTCTGTTCCTGTTCTGCCGCCAGACATTGCGATATGTGATAATTGTATTGATGACTTAATGTCTAGAGAGTCTCGATGGTATCGATATCCATTCACGTCATGTG
Organism: Candidatus Thorarchaeota archaeon MP11T_1; assembly: GCA_002825515.1. The sequence continues at coordinate 30,583 of PJET01000109.1, forward strand.
CAGCTTGTGGACCTAGATTTTCAACTATAACGGATCTTCCATATGACCGGCCAAATACAACTATGGTTGATTTTCCTCTTTGTGATACTTGTAATACAGGTTATACAAATCCTATCGACCGACGCTATCACGCTCAAACAACAGCTTGCGAAATTTGTGGACCTCTCTATAGACTAGTCGATTCAAATGGAAATCAGATTGAAACTGATAATCCCGTACAGCGTATTATGCAGATACTTGATAATGATAGAGTTGTTGCAATACAAGGTATTGGAGGAACCCACGTTGCTACAAAGACATCCAGTTCTAGAGCAATTGAAACCTTGAGACAAAGGAAGAAAAGATCTCAGCGCCCTTTCGCAATAATGGTAAGAAGTCTTTCAGTCCTACAACAATTTGCATATCTTACCGATAAACAAAGAGAATTCTTGGAATCTTGGCGAAGGCCTATAGTCCTTTTACAAAAGAGGACAGGATCAAAAATGGTACCAGATGATGTGCAAGAGGCTATCGCACCAGGTCTTGATACCATTGGAGTTATGTTACCATACGCACCCATTCATCATCTTTTATTCCAATATACAAATGAACCTGCTCTGGTAATGACCAGCGCAAACCCGACAGGTGTACCGATGTATATTGAACCTGAAGTTATTATTTCTGAACTCAAAGACATAGTTGATTATTCTTTGATTCATAATCGTAGAATTTACCAAAGAGCTGATGATTCTGTTGTCAAATTTGTGGATGATGATAAACCAGTCTTTCTACGACGAGCAAGAGGATACGTTCCGGATCCGCTTCAATTCACAGATTCATGGAAGTCTATTGAAGTGGTTGGTGTTGGTCCTGAGGAAAAGGTAACAGCTTCTATACTAAAATCAGGGAGAATCTATCCAACTCAGCATATTGGTGATATTAATCGGGTTGAAAGTTTGGAGTTTCTTTCTTATGCTGTAAAACATCTTCTGCATCTTCTTGATGTAAACGAGTTGGATGGGGTTGCATGTGATTATCACCCTGATTTTTTAACTACTGAATTTGCAGAGCAAATGAGTAGTAATCAAGATATCCCACTCTATCGTGTACAGCATCATCATGCACATCTTGCATCAATGATTGTAGATCATAAATTAGGTGTTGATACAGGTATTGTTTGTATTACAGCTGATGGCTATGGTTTAAGTATGGATAATACTGGTTGGGGAGGAGAAATACTACTTGGTGATCTTAGAGATTTCAAGAGATTTGGTGGTCTCAGGAGTGTGGACTATCCTGGCGGAGACCTCTCAGCAATTTATGCAGCCAGATCCGTTACAGGAATTCTAAGTGAGTCCTTAGAAAAAGATGAGATTCTGCAAATTGTTAATTCAGCACCCATTGGACCCGAAACTGATATGGACTCAGATTCATTGGATATTATTCTTGACACAATTAATCGTCAAATTAACACATTAAATAGTACAAGTGCTGGTAGATTCCTTGATGCAGTAGCAATGATACTTGGTATTTGTTCTAAGAATTCCTATGATGGAGAATGTCCAATGAAGCTCGAATCTGTTGCAAGAAACACAAGCTTACGAATTCCTCCTGAATTCAAGTCAGTAAAGGATGGATTGGATTTAGATATTGTAGATGCCTTGATGAAAATTCTTGAGTTAAAGAAGAAAAGTGTCAATAGACAAGAGATTGCTTATGCTGCCCAATGGTATCTTGGGAACTCATTGGCTGATATTGCATGTACTGTGGCGAAAGAGAATAAGCTAAAGCATGTTGGTTTTTCTGGAGGTGTTGCCCTCAATCGGATTATCACAAATGCAGTCATTGATCGGGTAAAGAAAGAGAATCTTAAGCCACTCATTCATCTCAACGTACCACCAGGAGATGGTGGAATCTCAATTGGACAAGTTGTTATTGCAGGTGCAAAATTAGTTGAGTAATAGTTGTAATACTAGTATTAGAGAACTATTTTTTGCAGGCTTGTGACATCTCAAAACCCATCTTTGTTGCATTAACATTGACTTTTTCAAATTTCTTTGGAAATGATGTGCGAACAACATTGAGTGCAATTTCTTTTGTAATCGGTACTAGGTCAGTTCCAATGATTGCTCCTAACATAACCATATTGAGAGCTTGAGTACTTCCTGCCTTTATTGCAAGTTCTAAAGCGTCAAATTCGATTATTCTATCAGTATACTTGCACATATTCTTGATTATTTCTTCGTGATTAGGGTATTCAGATTTGCCCATTGAAACTGCAACAGGATATTGAACATGAGAGCTCATGAGAACACAACCACCTTGTTTAACGAGATTGATTTCTCTAAGAGTTTCAAGTGGTTCAAATCCAACGAGAAGATGAGCAGAGCCTGGATCTATAATTGGCCCTCTGGCATTTTTACCTATGCGGACTGTGCAAACAACATGACCCCCTCGCTGGGCCATTCCATGAATTTCTCCTACTCGGACATTGAGACCGCATTCTAATGCCGCTTTTGCTAAAATCTCTGCAAGAGTCAAAACACCTTGACCTCCGACTCCAGTGATTGCAATATTCACTGTATTGTCAATGATATTATTCATTTATTGTATCCTCCTGCTTTATGGCTCCTTGTGGACATACTGAAACGCAGGTACCACATAGATTGCATAATGTTTCATCAATTATTGCTTGTTCTGTTTCTGAATCCATGTACATAGCAGGACATGAAAGACGATTAAGACAACGTTTGCATGCATTACAGAGCTCTGAGTCAACATAGTATTTGGGGGGATATTTGTCTGTACGTCGACGTTCGGCAGCTGTAAGAAGTGCACATGGTTCTCTTGATACTAATACTGCAGGACTATGGTTTTCTCTAGTCCATTTGACCATCTCACGTACCTCGGCCACCAGCCTCGCCATTGACTGAAATGGTTCAACCGTTTTGACATATTTCACACCAAGACCTCTGCACACATCTTCAATATCCAGAGGTGGAACTTCTTTCTGCATACCAGTTACTCCAGTGCCAGGGTGTGGTTGATGACCAGTCATTGCAGTAGTTCGATTATCAAGTACTACAACACAAATTCGATGTTGATTGTATACTGCATTTGCAATTCCTGGCAAACCAGATGCAAAGAATGTACTGTCTCCGATTGATGCAACTATATCTTGATCAGTGACTTCCGCAAGACCACATGCAGTAGTAATTGAAGATCCCATATCGAATAATATGTCTGCAGTTTCTAGTGGAGGAGCAATGCTTAATGTATAACATCCGATATCGGAAGGATAGATAGCTTTTCCTCGAGTTGCAGTTCTTATTGCATAGTAAGTTGCTCTGTGTGGACAACCAGCGCATAGAAGAGGTGGTCTCGGAGGTAGTTCTGGTAGTTCTTTGGTTTTTTCATCAATCTCTTTCCAGTTGATAGGTGTATTATATGTAGTAATTTGTTTTAGAGCATCCATAACAATTCGAGGACTATATTCGTATGTACGGGAGAAAATTCCTTGTTCCTTTCCAATGATTTCAACATTGATTTTGTTCAATTGAGCTAAGCGTCTAGCGTGTGTTTCTAAGAACGGTTCTAGCTCTTCAACAATAATAACTTGATTATGGTGACTAAGAAAATCTGTAACCATTTTCTCAGGGATTGGATGTGTAATTCCAAGTTTCAGGATTTCTGCTTTGATTTTCATGATTGATAGTGCTTCAATGACATAATTGTATGAAACACCGGATGTGATTATTCCAAGATCACCCTTGCCCTCAGTAAAGTTCAATGGGCTTTTTTCAGATAATTCACGTGCAAGACCTATTTGTTCAAGAAGCCATGGATGTCTTTTTCGGGCAACTGATGGAATAGGAACAAAACGGAATGGTTCCTTTTCAAATTCAATCTTATTTGGACGTGGAAGGATTTTTCCAAATTTCACTGGAGCTCGGGTATGGTTGACTCTTGTCGTTGTTCGAAAGAGTACTGGGAGCTCTAGCTCTTCTGAATATTTGTAAGCTTCAAGTAGCATGGATTTTGCTTCAATAGGATCAGCGGGTTCCATCATTGGCATGTTTCCCATTAATGCATAGTATCTACTGTCATTCTCATTTTGTGAGCTCCACATACTTGGATCATCTGCTACGATAATTACCATTCCTCCACGAACACCAACATATGATAGTGAAAAGAATGGGTCAGCAGCAACATTGAGACCTGGACCCTTACATACCATCATTGATCTTACGCCAGCAACGGCAGCTGCACCTGCAATTTCTAGTGCGACTTTTTCATTTGTACTGAATTCAAAGTAGAAGTTTTGAATATGTGGTGCCATAAATGTCAGGTTATTTCCAATTTCACTACTTGGTGTACCAGGATAAAGAGCTACTAGTCTGACACCAGCTTCTAACACACCTCGAGCTATTGCTTCATTTGCAAGAAGGAGAATTTCTTTTCCTGGTTTGTCTTCAAGTAGTTCTTTGGATTTTGTCATTGACTGATCCTCCGTAAGTAGGATATCCGCTGAGAATTGTGAGTACTGTATCAGTTTTGTGGTATTGAACAAGAACTTTGAAAATTAGAACACGTGTTCCAGTTCATATTATTCCCAGCATATCTAGATAATCTCTGGTAATGTATCTGGATAAGACCCCTTCATTTCCACTAGAAAGATCTTATGGAGAATGTCTGCAGCGGGTATTATTATATGTTAAAAAAATGGAGATAAAAGCAGCTTTTAAAACGATTATATATATTTTTTGATATTTTAACGATTAGATATTTGTTAATAATCTCTAGTGGAAACAAGGGGGTCCGATTCAATTTAGAACACATGTTCCATAGGAAATCATGGATCAGACTAGCATTGTAATACAAGTAATAGTATTTAGAACACGTGTTCTCAATATCAATACCTATAACTCTTGAACAACCTCATAGATCCTCAATTTGAGAATATCTTCATACATTTTGAAAAGCGTATCAAAAATAGTACGATATTCAGAAGGAACAAGAATAGCTGAATCTGCAACAGCCTCTGCACCAGGACATTCTTCTAAAAGACCTGGTTTTCTTTTTTGTTTAATTCCCGACTTTGTCTTCCAAGAGTAAAAGTATCCATAAAGCTCCTTTGTGAACGCAACACGTCTTGCATTAGTTCTTCTTGCATGTTGACAGTCGTACAAATAAAGATACAAAGTCATTTGAAACAACCAATTAGAGAACACGTGTTCCGATTTTGAGTTCTAGTAATACAACACTTGGCCGGCAAGGAAAAGTTAAAGCGTGAGTAATTCGGCCCACGGCCTAAACACCACACTGCATTTCAGCTGGAATATGGAGGACAAACAATGAATCGAATTGGACTTAGAAAAGAAGAGAAAGCGTTTGAAACTCGAGTTCCAGTAGTACCTGATCATGTTAGGCTCTTACAAGAAAAACACGGTATCAATTTTGTATTAGAACCAAGTAATCAGCGCGCATTTTTAGAGAATGAGTATAATATCGATGTTCAACCACTAAAAGGCAGTGGTGTACATATTGTATTGGGAATAAAGGAGATGCCCATCGATTTCTTCGAGAAAGATATCGTATACGTATTTTTCAGTCACACTGTTAAAGGTCAACCTAACAATATGCCTATGCTCAAACAGATAATGGACATTGGAGCAACATTAATTGACTATGAACGAGTTGTCGATGAAAAAGGTCGAAGACTCATCTTTTTTGGTAATTGGGCAGGAATGGCTGGTATCTCAAACACACTTCGTATTCTTGGTGAACGTTTTGAAATAATGGGAATAAAACCTAATCCTTTCTTCGGAATGAAACCGACACTTGAGATAAGAGAGCTTGATGAATTAAAAGAAGAGTTCAAGCTCCTTGATAATCGAATCAAGGAACAAGGTCTTCCCAGTGAGTTTACACCTTTTGTAATAGGATTTGCAGGTTATGGAAATGTATCTAAAGGCGCCCAAGAAATTTTTGATATTTTACCACATAGGACAGTAGAACCAGAAGAGCTACCGGGTTTGGCTCCAGAATCAAATCTACTTTACAAATGTGTTTTCAAAGAAGAACACATGGTTGAACCTAAAGACACCTCAATAAAATTCAATCTTCAAGACTACTACAAATTTGGGAAAGCAAAGTATGTTGGTGTGTTCCAAAAACACATACCCTATCTTACTGTACTAATGAATTGTATATATTGGACAGACAAATACCCCAGATTATTGACCTTGGATTTCATTCGTAATTATTGGTATAATGAAAATCGAAAGCTCCAAGTCATAGGTGACATCTCTTGTGACATTAGAGGTGCGATAGAATTCACTGTTCAATGTACAAGTGCAGACAAACCAGCTTTCACTTACATTATTGATGAAGATCGAGCAAGGCTAGGAATAGAAGGCGAAGGACCAGTCATCATGGCTGTAGACAATCTTCCGTGTGAACTCCCACGTGAATCATCTACATCCTTTAGTGAAACACTCCTAGACTTTATTCCAGCTCTAGCTACTACAGATTTCAAAGTACCATTTTCAGATCTTGAGTTACCTCGGGAGCTCAAAGATGCTGTGATAGTATACCGAGGAAAACTAACTGAGAAATTCCAGTATCTTGAACAATACCTTCCAAAGGAGGATAACTAAGAATGAAGAAAATAGTCTGCTTGGGTGCTGGATTAGTTGCTCGCCCATACATACAATACTTGTCTGACAATGGGTTCCACGTTATTGTTGCTAGTCGTACAATAAGTAAAGCTGAACATCTAATTGAGGGTAGCAAAAATACCGAAGCTGTGGCTTTTAACATAGCAAAGGATGATAGTTTCTTAGAAGAACTCACAAAAAAAGCTGACCTTGTTTGCTCTCTTTTACCTTACACATACCATG
>PJET01000071.1 GCA_002825515.1 Candidatus Thorarchaeota archaeon MP11T_1
GGTATAGCTGCTAATAGGGAGGAATTTCGTCATCATTACAATCTCTCTATCAATGATGGTGAAAGGGCAGTATTGATTTCTAATAGTCCAATAGAATCGTCAGACGATTCATACATGAAAGTGCTTGCTGACACACTCAGGATGAAAGCATATCATCTATACACGGAGGTTAAACTCAATCTTGAACATCCATTGGTACAGGCTATTCCAAACACGATTGCACTCCAGATGGCTTCATACTATACTGTGTTAAAATTTGAACCAGACAAGGAATCGTTTAAGCTATCTCATGCAAATGCGTTCAAAATTTACTGACTGTTCTATGACAAGATGTAACTAGGGGATTGGTAATAGCTTGAGCAGTGGCAAATGTGCTTGAGCTCTTAGGCAACATCAAATCAGTAAACAAACGCAAAGAAGTGGCTGAATATATCAATGCCCATCCGGATGAGTTTGTATCTGTAGTTGATTCTATATTCAAAGACAGTTCAGAAGAGTTGGTCAACTATAGACAGCAAATACTTGACATTATTGACCTGATTAGCCCTAAGCTATCTGTGCTATTCATTGAGCGAGCAATCGCAGATAATGATCTAAGTATTCGTGTGAGGGGGCTAAAGGCTGCTTATAGAACAAGAATAGATTCTCTTAATCCTCATCTCGCTGATATTCTTGAAAATACTGAAGAAGAGTTTGAGGTTAGAAAATGGGTGGTTCACATACTTGGAAGCACAGATCCTGAGAACTATGGCAGAGTCTTAAGAAAAATTGCACGAGATAACCGTGAAGACTTGGAACTCAGAAAAGAAGCTGTTTTTGCTCTTACCAAAGTGTCCGATAGTGAAACACTTGGAACATTATGTGCTCTACTAGGAGATCCTAGAGTGGAGATGAGAGAGTCTGGAGCTTGGGCTTTAAGCAATATTGGTGATCCTGAATCAATCAATTGTCTTTTTGCAGCGCTTGAAGACAAATCTGAGAAGGTAAGAGACTGGGCAATTCGGGGACTTAGAGATATGGATGACACTAAGGCACTGCAAGGACTAGCAGATGCAATGGCGAGAGTGTCTTCTGATGAACAGGTTCGGATGATACGCTTGGTAGTAGAAAGAAAGTCTGAAATCATTCTCAGGGCAATAACAGAACTGCTTGGTTCAGAGAATGTTAAGGTGCTCCAGGTTGCAGCTTGGGCTATTGGAGTTTCACCTTATCCACCAGCTGTTCCTGTTTTAAGAAACCTTCTAGAACATGATGATGAAAAGGTCCGTTACTATGCTAAGGTTGCACTTGTAAGAAGCGGGGGTATAGACCCTACAGACCTTCAACTTTGATTTTGAACTACATCATACCCTGATAGAGACCTCCATCTACCAACAGCAACGCTCCATGTATATAGCTGGAAACTGGGCTTAGAAGGAAAGCACACACAGGTCCGAACTCCTCGGGTTTTCCCATCCTGCCTAGAGGTATTCTTGCATTGATGCTCTCTTCAGCTGACTCTGAGGCAGCCATGAGCTCTTCTACTCTTTCTGTGTAGATGTAGCCTGGACAGACTGCATTCACACGAATATTGTCAGGGACCAGTTCAGTGGCAAGCGTACGCATCATTCCAATCACCGCCGGACGAATTGCATTGGACAGTAGTAGGTTGTTGATTGGTTGTTTCACTGAGATTGATGTGCTGTATAAAATCGATGGGGAATCGGATATCTTCAAAAGATGTCGTGTTTCTCGTGTCAGCCACACTGCGCTCATCAACGTGAGGTCAATGGCTTTTCTCCAGTCAGCGTCTGAAAGATTAGAAAATGTGCCCGGGGGAGGTCCTCCAGCATTGACAAAGAGGCCATCTATGTGTAGCATCTGTGAACCAATATCCTTAGCTAGTTGCTGTATATCCTTTAGCTTGGATACATCAGTCACGAAATATTGAGATTGTTCGCCCAATGCTTCTGTGGCTTTCTTCAATGATTCTTCATTGCGTCCACAGATTAGTACTTCAGCTCCTTCATCCGTAAGAGACTTTGCAACACTGAATCCAAGGCCTCGAGAGGCTGCAGTCACAAGAAAAGTCCGGTCTTTTAAATCGAGATCCATGGTTTACTCTATGACCAATGTGTCTGATAAGAAACTCGGCTTACGTAGATGCAGGGAAAACTGGTTTCTCAGTTCTTGCTCCAAGTGTTATTTCAAGATGGAGAAATGCTGAACTGAGTCGTTGGAATTCTTTTGGTACTTTGACCTCTCCTACATTCATTGACGCTAATGCATTCTCAATCTTGCGAATTGTAAGTTTTCTGTCGTCTTGGGAATTGAAAGCGATAAGCACCCGAGTGTCATCTAAATCAGGCATTCTGTAGACTGATTGACACTTGATACCATTGTTCGCTAGAGCGTGTTTAATCTTGGCCTCTATTGCTTTCATTGTTGGAATACACCAAGCATTTGTCATGGTCGGGATAGTTAAGCACCTGTATTAGTGGAGTAATACTCACAAAGAGCGCCAAATCGGTTCTCGTCATTTCCGAGTGAATGTCTTAACATCTGCTTTCTTGCGTTCATCCTTCGTTTCATTAGCAACTAAAGGAATAGTTGAATGAGTGTGGGAAAGATGGACAAAGAAGGATTTCGAAAGTATCTGACAGATAGGGATCAACCAATTCCAGAAGATCAGATTGTTGAAAACATAAAGATGGTAGAGCGGTTTGAGGAGTTCCTAAGGCAGTTTGACAAGACAATAGAAACTGCATCAGAAGCAGAATTCAGTAAATTCTCTAAGATTCTAATTGCTGAAGAATTGAACACCTATCTCAACTATGCTGCAATCTCTCGATATGCATACTTCATACAAAACATGGACTTGTATCTACCAGTTTTGTCAATATTCGATGGAGGAGAAGTGATGAACGTTCTCCATGAACGGCTTGAAGAACATGTTGGAAACGAGAAACGTGACGAAATATTACCAAAGGACAAACTGCCTCATCTGGGCATGCCAGACACTGAAAAGATGAAGGTCACGCAAGAGATAGTAGAGAAGATGGAGAAGATTTTGAATCCTGCAGACTGTAAGAAGATTTTGGCAGATGTGGCTCATGGATTACCTCGGGACTTCAGAAAAGGAGAACGTGAGAAGTTCCTGAAGGCTGGTAGTATCGATGAGTATCTCAAGCAGAAACGAAAAGATGGAATAGCAGAGCTAGAAAGACACAGGGATGAGGGTACTCTGTTCTACAACCAATACATCTCTGATGATGTTGTTGAGTATGTAAAGAGTCGCCCGGATGTCTATATTGGTGAAAGGAGAGGGAACACTATCTATCACACCAAGATTCCCTATATGGTGCAGGAGTTTCTTGATGCAACTGATGAGAAAATGAAGAGATACTATGCCTGTCACTGTGCTTGGGCTCGTGAATCGATTCTAGATAATGACGTTGACGTGTCTGCTGACTTCTGTCACTGTAGTGGAGGATTCACCAAGATGCCTTGGGAGGCTGCACTAGACCAACCACTTGAGTATGAGATGGTAAAGTCTGCACTAAAGGGAGATACTGAATGTAGTTTCGTCATTCAACTACCTGAGGATGTCAAGTAAGAGTTAGCAGGCTCAATTGCATTTGGTAAGCCATCAACAAGAAGAGGTATCATACAAAAGAATATCTTCTTTCTTGGCTTTCTCTGGTTGGTCTTACTATATTAACAGATAGTGAATAGTGATTAGGACAGCTGGATTTGAATTAACAACCGAAGGATTTGCAGCGCTGATTTTTTGGGGGGTAGCTAAGCCCAATATGGCTTCCTGATGTACTTGTATGCATTATGTGCAGCAAGTGCGCCCTGAGCTGCAGCAACGGAAGCTAGCTGGTACACTGATATAATATCTCCAGCAGCAAAGACGCCTTCTATATTGGTCCTCATCTCGGCATCCACGACAATGAACCGCTCATTCATTTTGAGACCCAGGTTCTCGAAAACCTCTATGTTGGGAACCAAACCAACAGCGATTATTACGCGATCAACTGCCAAATCCCAATTCTCTTTGGTCTTATTATTGTGAAGCGTGACTTCTTCAACCTCGGATTTTCCTCTAATTTCCACAAGTTCTGTATTGTATAGAGGCTCAGCCATCTTCTCGTTCAATATCATATCTACCCTCGTTTCTGCAGCCCGAAATTCATCTTTTCTATGTGCAATCCAAATTTCATGGGTCACATTATGAGCGTCAATGACTGCATCGATAGCTGTGTCACCTCCTCCTACTACCAACACTTTCTTGTCACGAAACAATTCAGGGTCTGTCACATACGGAAATACACCGCGATCCTTCTTGGAAAATTCAATCTCGCCCGGTATTCCGAGAGTATTTGGACGCATCCCTGTCGCGATAATGACGACTTGAGTTTTGTATTCGTCTTCAGTGGTAATTACAGCTTTTTCAATAGTTATTTTTGTGACTCGTTCCTTGATCAAACGGACCCCTAAATCCGCAGCTTGGCGGACCCATTCAGCAACCAAGTGAGAAGCCATTATTTTCGGAGTGCCCGGATAATTGAAAACATGTTTGTATGGATATATTGTCGATAAGAGACCTCCCCATGTGCCACCTTCAAATATAGCTACCTTGAGACCCTTGTATGCAGCTATAATTCCCGCAGACAATCCTGCAGGACCTCCACCAATTATTGCTACATCGAAATGATTGCTTTTACCGGGTGCCATAATGTAACTTCACTCTCTCTTGTCCATCATATTTCCAGGGACAATATTATTAACAATGGTTAATAAACAATGGGGTGTGATAACCCTGTAAAAATCAAACGCGATTATTCATTCTGAATTGGTTTTCTCAAAACCGAGCAAAGTCGAAAGTAAAGGAACCCACTTATAAGCAAGTATTAGCATGGTGTATTGATTGAGAGAATAAGTAGAGAGTAAATTTCGTCGTATTCCCGCATAATAGCCGATTAGGCAGATATAATGTGTTGATAGTCTATTTGTACGAATCCCGAAAAGTCCTACTTTAGATCTGAGCTACAATCATGAAGTGAAAAGAATGACAAAAGAAGGACTAGACGTAAATTCACGCAGAAAAAGGGTGTGTATGGGTTGCGGACAGAGTCTGTTCACAGAAGACTATTCTCGAGGAGAGAATACCTGTACGGTATGTGGACTTGTTGTATCGGAGCGTATTGCTGATACTGGTCCTGAATGGAGAGCATTCACTGCAGAGGAGAGGAATTCACGAGCAAGAACAGGCGCGCCAAGTACTTTCACTATAGCTGACAAAGGTCTAGCAACCATGATTGATTGGAGAAACAAGGATGCAAGTGGAAAGGTACTCACAAGTATTACTCGTGCTGCTATTTACAGAATGCGAAAATGGCATATCAGAAGTAGGCTCCATAGCTCAGAACACAGGAATCTCAGTATTGCTATGAGCGAGATGGAGAGACTCTCCTCACAACTCGGAGTTCCACGTGATATCAGAGAATCTGCGGCTTTGATATATCGAAAGGCTCTGGCCAAGCAACTTGTGAGGGGGAGAAGTATTGAATCAGTAGTTGCAGCCTCGATTTACCTTGCTTGTCGGATTCATAGAATTCCAAGACGACTGGACGAAATTGTGACTGAAACAAATTTGGATAGGAAACAGATTGGTCAGTCAGTTCGTCTGATTGTTTCTCGAACCAATACTAGTGTACCACTTGCTTCTGCACAAGACTTGATACCAAGACTGTCCTCCGATCTTTTGCTAGAAGGAAGAACTGTGAAGAAGGCTACTGAAATTATCAAAGAAGCCAAAAAGAGATACATAACCATGGGAAAAGATCCTGGAGGAATCGCAGGAGCTGCGCTCTATATTGCTGGAATACTCGAAGATGATAGACGCACTCAGAGAGAGATAGCTGCAACTTCACGAGTCACAGAAGTCACAATTCGTAATCGCTACAAAGAACTTGTTCGTGTGCTTGAAATATCAATCAATCCCAATTCGTGATAGGATTTTCCTCCAGTATAGTATCGCTTAGATTTTTGATTTGGCAGTCCTCAGATTGAAGGAAAAAATGGTCAGGACGGCCGGATTTGAACCGTCAACCGACGGATCTACTGATGTTGGATATTTGAATTGAGAGAAAATAATCATAGATTATCTCAAAGAATGTTTGTATGCAATTTCCAGACCTAGTTGCCTTAATCTCGTGGCTTCATCAATTGGATTGCCCGAGTCTGGATCTATTGCCAAACACGCACCATCAATCATCTTGGTCTTGAGTAATCCCTTGGCAATAGGATTGTTTCTCAGATGTGGTGTATCTAGAATTCCCTCTTTTACTGCTCGTACATATGTATCGGGATCAATGAGCCGATCTTTTGCAGATTCATCACTGAGAGATTGTAGAGTAGCTATAAGTAGTTGAGCTTCTTTGACAAGCTCATTCTTACGCATCACCACTTTCCTATCCTCTAGTGGGTTCGGTATTCCAAGAAGACAGTCATGAATGACTCGTCGTGCAATCTTACAACTCTCAATGATATTGTCCGCAGTTGCAGCATGATTAGCTTCACAGAAACCAACGACATGCACAATATGAGGTTTCAGCATCATTCCGGTGTAAATTGATGATGCAAGTTGACCCTTACCCAAGTCAAAATCAGGCGGGTAGGAAAAAAGACCAGGGCGTATCTGTCTTAGAGAAACAAAGTTGTGATCATGAAGCGACTCGATAAGCTCGATTTTTGCAAGCATCTTAGCAAGATCCATCTTTGGGGAAGTTCCAAGGGGCGTGTTTAGCATATATTGTGAAATGTAGTGTCTTACACCAGTTTTCTTAGCGTTGTATGCAGAAAGATATGCCATGGCAACTGCGATTGTATCATGAGCACTTCTCAAGCTCCAGTGATGTGGTTCATTTATCTCTACAGGGATGTCATTCTTTGCATGCCATCGGTGATTCTCTTTGTTCTCTGCGATTGCCTTTTCGAGAGACCTCGAACTTCTTCCGTCCAACTCACTGTACCATAGTAGGGGAGTTGCACACCAGGCATTGTTTATGGTTTTCTTTAATAACTGAGCCCAAGATAACAGATCGCGAGTGCCACTATAACATCTCAACAGTGGGTAGTTGCCTATTCGTGATGCTTCAAAGATTCGCCGCAAATCTTTGGATGTTCTAATCGGAACGCCTCCGTCACCATCCAAGCTTTCATTCATCTCGGATGGTTGAAAGAACGATTCTTGGGCGTTCTGATCAGGTCCAATAGAGATAACATCTAGGACAGAAGCCTCTGCAATCTTTTTGACACCGTCTATGGTTTCTTCAATTGTAGGTAGGCCAAAATGGTGTCTTATGATTGGGATTGGACTCTTAATGGTCATTCTTGTCATCAAGTCTTGGGGATACTTCTCTTCTACCGGCATGTGTGTACGGCCACGTAGAAAATTAATCGAATCCTCATCGGTCGAGAAACCAGTGAATATCTCCTCAAAAAACATGGTTCGCTCTGCGATTGGTTTGACTGGCGCAGTACAACCAAGCACCCATCGTTTCTTCTCTAGACCTGATTCTTCTACAGCGCTCTTCAAGTCTTCAAGAAGCTTTTCCGCGCTAATCGCTGTAAGTCTATAGCTCACACCGATAACATCAGGATTGTGTTCCTTTGCTTTCACTATCAATTCATCTATAGAAACCGCTGGTCCCAAGAAGGTTGTTTCATGTCCCTCTTCCTCCGCGAGTGTGAGAAATCTGAGAACACCAGCCACATGGACACAACTTCCTATAGCAGCTCCCAAGATTCTCAAATATCATCCACCTCCAATCCAAAAAAGTCGGACAATTCATGCCACTCTGGATATTGTTCCGGCATGACTCCAGTTCTGACATATTCCCGTACTTCGTACGGATTCAGTCCCTCAAGACCCATATTTTCAAGATTCCTTCCGGTGTTCCAGAAGTCACAGTCATAGAGCTGACAGGCTATGTTGATTACTGCATCTATTGCAGGAGTTTCAACTCCGGCTAATTTTCCAAGATGAGAGATAGGTACGAGACCTGTGGGTACATCTTCTAATACGTAACGATGATTCAGTGACGAAGGACTGCCCACATCATCATAGGCATCAATACTTTGAATACAATCACAAAGTGTAGTTCCTTCAGCATCATAGGTGGTCCTCAACCATTCCAGAAGAGATACAGGACGAGAAACATACTCACGAGAAACATTGATCCTTTCAACATCCATTCGTTCTATTAGTCGTCCTACTGATTCGGAAATAGCATCATGATAGTGGTTGTATCCACCTTCTTTAGACTCCAGTAGACCTGCACAGAGAATTGTGGGTGTTGGATGTAGCATCGCACCGACATTATCAAGGCTGGTTTCCATGACATCATCAGCCATACTCAACGTAATTGGGAGTCGTCTTAGACTCCTTAGAAATTGGTGGTTGTGAGATGCTGGGAAGGCACTTACTTTTGTACTGTTCTTAACCTTGGAAATCAGCACGGAGTCTGTTCCAGTAATCCGTGATACGAAGCTGAATGTTTGAGCCTCGCCTAACAAAATTCGACTAGTATGAGATTGTGACTTCAAGATTTGGGCAAACTCAAGTGCACCGCCGGTCCTACCTGGCATCAGAAGTATTGTCTGTCCTGATTGTAGATGGGGGGAGATAGATTTTGCAAAAAAGGTGTGTGCCTGTGCAGGGACAACAACAATCAGTATATCACGGTCTTCAATAGCCTTGGCTATATCATCTGTGACCAAGGGGAGATAGGCGAATGAATCATAGAGACCCTGGACCTTGATTCCATCTATTTTTGATATGTTCTTGACATTGGCGATTGTACGATTATAGAGAGAAACATCAAATCCGTGAATGGAGAGATAACCAGCGAGTCCTCTACCTGCGTGTCCAGCACCTAGTACTGCAACCCTGATTGAGTCTACTGCGTCGTTTTCTGATGATCTCCAT
>PJET01000174.1 GCA_002825515.1 Candidatus Thorarchaeota archaeon MP11T_1
GAGATGATGGAGAAGGATGAATCTGATCAAGATGTTGCAAATGCCATTGTTGAGTTCAAGGCTGCGCTTGAAGGCAGATGGTCATTCGATGACGGGGTCCTGGCTTACAAGGGAGAGCCTAAGTTTAAAGAGCCAATTGCGGGAGCTCCAACAGAAAAGAAAATCCCTGAACCAGAACCGGAACCAATTGCAGGAGCTCCAAAGCCAAAACCTACTCCCACTTTAGTAGCAGAAACTGTGATCGAAACTCCAGCTAGTGCCGTTTCAGCATCACTTGCTGAAAAGAAGATGGCGTACCTGATGTTATCCGTTACAAGAAATTCTGACCTCGTGTACACCGAACGTTTCGAAAAGGGCGGAAAGAAAGGACTGAAGATTGAATCACCAGGAATAATGGTCATTGAAGCTGTATTTGATGGAGACCAGCTCCAAATTACTCCAAGGGATTTTGGCGGTTCAGAAACAGGCTTGAAAATCAAATCAGAGTATGACAGTCTATCAAAGAGACTCTAGTAACATGCGAGTGGTATTTTAGACCACTCAGCATGATTCTTTTTTATTCCTCAAGCTTTCGATACCAGTAGGTATAGACATGTTGGAATCCTAGTTTTTCGTATAATTTTAGGGCTGGTAAATTCTCTGACTCAACCTGAAGATAGGCAGACCTTGCACCCCTCTGATGACCCCAATTAGCAAGTGCTATGTTAACTGCTACAGCAACTCCTCTCCCACGCATTGATGGGTGAACTGCTATATTGAAGAGACCCAACCACTTGCCCTCAACAACCGCGAACCCTACTCCTGCAGGTTCTCTATCAATTTTCGCTAGAGCAAAAGCCTTGTGAAGAGGTGTGCGTTTCATAAGGGCTTTCCTTGTTTCCATGGTAGAAGCGTCATAACCCGAAGATTCTTCATAAACAGACATCCAGCTGTCGGTGACATCATTTGATACATGAACATCAATAAGCGGTTCTCTTTTTGTAATGTGGTTGATAGCTACTGTATGCATCTCGACCTGCAGACCAACTGAAAATCCTCGATCAGATAGGTCTCGGTCTAGTTCCGGGGGTTTACTAGTTTCAGCCATTTGGAAACGTGGAGTGAGATTTCTCTCCTTATAGAAATCAATCACTTTCTCAATTGCTTCGTCAAGTGGAATAACAGGGGGACCAAGTGGAAGAACACTATTAGCTCGTCTCGTAACTCCTGCATTCGCACGAAGGAGCCACCCTCCCAGTCGTTCGGTTTCCTGAGCTACCCAGGCATTGGCGGCTATCTGTTCAAGTTCGACAATCTGTGATTGATCGATCAAGATATTGCCTCCTGCAACACAAAATGTATTGCATTCCTACTACAAAATTCTTGTCAGTCGGTAAGGATTCATATTTTCAAGGGTTTTTGACTCATATAGGGATGAAATAAGATGGTATTTACTGATGAATACAAACTTGCTGAGAGGTTCTCACCCATACTTCATTTTCATCCTGAAGAAGGCGAATTTTGCTGTTTTCCATCAGATGCTGAAGAAACATATGCGAAGTTCCATCTGAATTGGGACGCATTTGTTGAAGACAGAACCCCAAAGAAGCTAATCGCATCGACTCCAAGCTATTATGAATTCTGGGATGATGGTGATTTCTTCCAAATACGGTATTGGTTTTGGTATCGACATAATGACTTTCCAGGTGCCCTCTTTAACGTAGGGAACCATCAAGGGGACTGGGAAAACGTGGAGGTGCGACTATATGGATCGACAGATTTGTCACAAGCAATTTGGCTCTTATCTAATCATAAAGAAGCTCGACTTGCTTCCATGACCAAAACTCTGACAGGCTTCACACGAGAGAGTGCAATTCTAGATGAATCTCACATTAATGTCTGGGTGGCATTAGGATCACATGCAAATTACCCCACGCCATACAGTAAGCCAAGATGTTATGCTCGAATATTCTGCGATAAGATTTCAGAAGGCGGGTCCGTCTGGGAAACGAAAATGAATCTGAAGCATCTTGAAACAACCAATTTTGCTTCTTTCAAAGATCGTTGGGGGGACCAAAAAGCTCCCAGAGGACCTGCAAACGAGTATAACAATCGTTGGCGTAATGCACCTCATCTAAGACCAATTTAGGTGCTTTGTGGTGACCATGGCGTTTTTCTCGGAAGCCACCGTGGTACATTCTCACGATATATTTCATACTCCTCCCCAAACCGAGTCACGAGTTCCGGTTCCTCAGACTTGATGAAATAGATGTGGTTACCTACAAAGAAAAAGAAACACCAGAGAAACAGAGCATAGTTTGATAGAATTATTGATTCTCCCAAAAGTCCAAAGAGCACTCCAGTAATCATCGGATTCCTCATGTATCGATATATTCCAACGACAACCAGCTTCTGAGGAGGTGCCCAAGGAGCTAATGTTCCTTTTCCGATAATATTGAATATACGGATGCAATGAATTGATAGTAGTAGGCCAGTAATAAGAGTGGTTATACCAATCAGGAGAATGAGAGCGTCTAGAAACCAAGGAAATCCCCAACCAAGTGCATAGTCCGTGGTAATCCACATGAGGAACCATGGCATGATTATCATAACAGTAATTGGCAACATATAGGAACTGGCATGATCGCGTGCTCTCACTGATTTTTCCACCTTCAATCAATGGCGGCATATCCTTTCTTCAAGAGAGTATCTACAGCTTCGTCTGACTGTTCAGGGTAATCTATGTTATAGTGAGCACCTCGGCTCTCCTTACGCATCCTAGCCATTCTAATGATAAGTTCTGCAACAATAGCTATATTTCTTAATTCTACAAGGTCAGGCGTGATTTTAAAGTCCCAGTAAAATTGACTTATCTCCCTTGAAATGAATCCAATCCTATTACTAGCACGAATCAGGCGCTTGTTTGACCTTGCTATTCCAACATAGTTAATCATTATTCGACGAATCTCTTCCCATAAATGGGAGATAACAACTAGCTCATCAGGGTCTGTCGCATCACCAGGATCCCAAGGGGGAATATCAATTGTGCGGATATCCCTTGATAGTTCCTCAACAGCGGCAATTGAAGCATTGTGTGCTAATACCGCGGCTTCAAGTAGAGAGTTAGATGCAAGGCGATTTGCTCCATGAAATCCTGGACAAGTGGTTTCACCTCTTGCATACAAACCAGCAACATCAGTACGCCCATAGATGTCAGTCTTAACCCCTCCCATCATATAGTGTGCTGCGGGAACAACAGGAATCGGTTCTTTTGTTATATCTATCCCAGCGGTCAGGCAAGTTTCATAAATTTGGGGAAACCGATCCCGAATGTAACTAGCATCCTTGAATGAGATATCGAGCCAGACGTGATCCGCACCAGTCTTCTTAAGTTCAGTATCTATTGCACGCGCCACGACATCACGAGGAGCTAGATCCGCATCCTTGTGATAGTTTGGCATGAACCTCTTTCCATCTCGACCAAGTAATCTAGCACCCTCTCCACGAAGAGCTTCGGAGATGAGGAATGATCGAACCTTATGATGGTATAGAAGTGTTGGGTGGAACTGAACCATTTCGAGATTCATTACAGTGGCACCAGCACGAAAAGCCATTGCAATCCCATCCCCAGTCGCTACATCTGGATTGCTTGTATAGAGAAAGACTCGTCCAGAACCACCAGTAGCCAGGATTACTGTCTTGGCGATGAACCGCTCAATTTCGTTTGTGTTGATATCAAGAATATAAGCACCGTAGACTCTGTTATTCCTAGCATACAGGTTAACAGCCATATGATTCTCAAAGACCTTAATGTTCTTCTCATTCTTCAATCGATCTGCTAGGGCTAGTTCGATATCTTTTCCAGTGTGATCTTTGACATGAAGAACACGACGTATACTATGCCCGCCCTCAAGGCCGAGTTCATACTCGCCAGTTGATTCCTCACCACAGAAGTCAACCCCAATTTCAACCAGTTCTTTTATTCGTTCAGGACCATCTTTGACAATACTTTCAACAACATTGCGATGGCACAGACCAGCTCCTACTCGAATTGTGTCCTCAACATGGATGACGACAGAATCATTAGGTGACACAACAGCGGCGATTCCTCCTTGTGCCTTGATTGTGGCTGAATCAGTCAAGAGACCTTTCGTGACCATGTTTACAGTCCCGTGATTTGCTACTTTTATAGAGAAGAGCTGGCCAGATAACCCGCTCCCTATCACAAGGAAATCTGAAGAATAGACCTTGTCCGACATTCCACAACTTCTCCTATCTCCGGTTTCTCATACTCAACACATAAGCCTTCGTGAACATACTAGAAAGACATTAACAGCGATGATGATATTTAAAGTGAGATTGGTGAATGTTTCTTGACAAGTTGTGAAGAATGTAAACGATATGGGTATTCTAGAACGAACCAGATTGTTCAACCATGCGTGTTGTGCGGAGAGATGCGGTGCGATGATCATATGATTTGGGTTCCTGCACATGAGATTGACCGACCGTTTGATGAAACGAGGGCTCTTCTAAAACTAATGAAATACAAAGGCAAAGGAGGATGGTATGGATTCTGTGGACGGCCTTCTCATGTCCCAAGGGGCGTTCCCTATAGAGCAGGTTCAGACAAAGAGGGAGGCAAGATGATAAGCCCAATTCTAGACCATGAGAAGAAACCTGGGCTGGAAATGTTTCGAATGTGGGAAATTGGTGTAATCGAGGACGGATATGAGAAACAGTGGGAGCCAAAACACTATGCTCTTTCATGTTCGATTGCCACAGTTATGATACTTTTTGCGAACCTTCATGCGACTCAGAGTGGCACTCCAGGATTATTAGATAGTATTTACAATTCAGCAATTCATACCTTTGGTGATAAGAAGCGGACATTCTTTGCAGGGATAAAGAGTGATTTCATTAAGGCAGTTGGAAACAGTCCAGATATTCAGACTATGGTTGAGTATGCATGTTCAAGATGTGCAGTCATTCCCTGTTTGAATAGACAGGCCCCATTTTTTGACAAGAAGTTATTCAAGAAATTGGCAGAAACTCCTGAGATACTCTTTCTCGAAGAAACTGGTTAATATACCATCTAAAATAGTATTATAGATACTTCGAAATAGCTGCCAATCGAGCTGATTCAGATGGACATAGAAGGAGTAATCATATTCGACGCGGTTTCTGGCGTCCCACTTTTCTCAAGAATGAAAGGAAATACTGAACCCTCGCTTTTCTCGAGTTTTGTTACTGCGATTGGACATTTTTCTAGAAAACTAAAATTTGGTGGTCTTTCATCATTCACTACTGAAGAGAAAGTTATCTACCTCGCACCCCGAGAGGATATTATTACAGCGTTGATTGCTCCCAAGAAAAAGGAATACGACCAAGCGTATTCTCTCGCTAACGAATTAGGAAGACAATTTGAGGAAGGTCGTGCCCGCTGGGGATCACAACCAAATGTTGGAAATGACGAGTTCTCAGTTATTGCAGATCAATATCTTAGAAGAATCCAGAACCCATTCATCAGTAGGGTTTTGGATTTCATCCTGAAGGAGTATGGAGGAGAGGTTTTGGTACGACCCAGATTAATGAAACGTGATGGTTCTCAGGGAATGGTAGACCTTCTCATTGATTCTAGAAAGAAGAAGAAAGAACTTGATAATGAATTGATTACCTTTGGTGAAAACTATGGATTCGTGAAGGTTGTGGACAATAGAGCAAATCGAGTTCAAATAATTGACTTTATTGACTCACTAGACAATTTTGCAGTATTATCCATGAAGAAAGACGAAATGATTCTTCAGCCATATTTTCCCTCAAAAGCTGTAGTTGTGGCCAGAGAATATGATCCAGCTGTTTTTGATTACTTGAAAAAATTTCCATCAGACAATAATCGCAAGTATATTGATGGAGCATATGTTTACTCAGGCGTTAAATTGAAAAAAGTGCCAAAGGAAACGCGTTGTTTTCTCGACCTCTGGCAGTGGCAAGATGACCAGAACCCTCAGCAACTGAATTTCTAGTATCTGATTCTTACCTACTCATTTGTGGAAAGTCAGTACCACTTCGTTGGATAACGGTACTAACCGAAGATGTGGAGACCGTACCTTATCCGCTCTCTCTACTATGCTTCCACCATAAGCTTTCACCATCCGGAGAGGCACACTCTCTGGAACATGAATCTCAACTTCTTCAGGTAAATCTTCTATTTCTGTTTCAATCTGATGTTGATTTGCTGACATCCCTATCTCGATTCTGGCTCGTCCAAATTTTGTGGGAATACCCTTCACAACCAGGGGTCGCTTTGATTTGTACCAGCTTTCAGGAATTCCTTGTAGATAGACCAAGTTTGAAACATCCTCATGGATTATCATGTCATTTACCAAGAGAATGATATCAGCAGCAGCAAAGACGCTGGCGCCAGTTCCACCGCTCCCTCCATATGTTCGTGTGTCTACAAAATCGGGCAGTAGATAATCCTCGGACAGAAACTCGAGAGACCTCTGGAGAAGAGATTCAACTTTGGTTCGTTGACTAGCAAAGATATGAAACTGTGCTAATCGCAGAGCAAGATGGCTAGAGAATAAATCTACAGGTTCTGGTGTCTTCCAGAGATTTCTTACGATTCGTCGACTTTCAATTTTTGTACAGAGGTTCTCAAGGAATTTCATATCAAACTGAGTGATTCTTAGCAGGGCTACACTTGTGAGAATGTCGAGGATTGCCCTATCAAGCTCACCCATAATCGGGTCTTTTGGTCGAGGCCATCGTGCACCTCGGATCTCATCAAGTATGTTTCGGGTATATGTTTCAATCCGGTTGATAGTATCTTCTAATCGTTTAACTATTGGTTTCTTTGTCGCAACATGGAAACGAAGGGCTTCTTTCATAGCAGCAAGATCCCACAAGAGTTGATTGAACTCTTTCAGAAGTGCAATATCAACAACAAGATAATGTTGAAGTGGAGTGTCTTTTGATGGCCCATCAGAATCTTCAGAGGTCGGTTTCTCTGTTATCACAGATGTGATGGTTTCGATTAATCGGTCAGTCAGGATATTGATGTAATGACTAGTTTTTGTTATTGATTCAGATTTTGGAGCGTGACTACAAAGCTGAAGAATACCCCAAAGAATTGGACTGAAGATGGACCTGTTCAAGTGTCCTTCTGGAACATCAGACTGTTGTGCGATCTCAATGGATAATTTCTCAGCTAGATTCAAACTACCAGATTTGATCAGTGCTTGAAGAACTCGTATCCGTTCATACCATGAAAAGGATGCCAGAAATGATTCTTCAGGAAAAATAACTGATCGTGCCTGAATGGCTAGTGAAACAGCAGCTTGTGAGAAGACTTTGTCTAGCTCTGAATCAGGGAACATCACTTTTACGAGTTGTTCGGAAAATGTATACCATTGACCTATCGTCTGATTACGGTTGTGTTCCCCCAGGACAAATTCTGAAGTATCAATATCCCTCTTTGTGGATTCAAGAGGAGATATGAAAAAGAACCTTTTTGACCCAGCTGATGAAAGTTTGACATCAAAACGAAGAATTGCTGTGGCCAAACCATCCGAAGAGTCTAATTTGTCATCAATCCGGGTTGATTCTGTTCGTATTATCTCGGGAATTTCTGGATTGTTTGCTTCAGATAGAACTATAGCGGAAGGCGAATTGTCAAACTGGAGTGCAGGAATACCATTGATGATTACTCGATTCTTTGATTTTTCATACTCGATTTTCTCAAGAGGATCAACTCCCCAAGGAGATATTGGTCGCAAAGCAACAAAGAAGGTAGCTTCAGTCTGCTCAAGAGCAATATTCCGTAAGATTATCTCATTGTAGAGAAATTCTTCCTCTTCATGTTTCACATGGTAGATTAATCGTACAAACTCTACAGAATTGATTTCTGTACGCCATTCATAGAGCTGGTCTTCAGAGGAAACTAGTCTTAGTTGAGGACCATCCTTTCCAATGAGTGCAGGGAAGATGATATCATCATTTTCTTGGACCCAAACATCAAGAGACCCAATATCAGCTCGAGCAGATGCCAATCCACGAGAGTCTACAATTCCATAGTTACGAGTTCCAACTCCACCCACCAAGGACCAGTTTCTATAGGAGTTGTTTGGAAACTCAGTGATAACAACGTTTTCTACATCTATTCCCTTGAGCGAGAGCACTGCCCATGATGGGAGCATCCAAGATTTGGCCTGAAGATAGACAGCAGAATTCAATTGGTTCCTAATACAGTCTATCTCCGCATCGGGCAAAACGTTTTGGGGTATCTTCAGATTATATCTAGAAGCCACTCTTCTGAAGCGTTCTAAACGTGCAAAATCATCAATGGCCAACTCATCGAACCTCTCTGACTGCGGCAAATTTCACATATGAAAGTACTAAAGTGAGATGGCAGAAGCCCTTTATTTGTAATGCGGATATGTTCATTCTTCATTGCGAAAAAACGACCCAAGCCCGTTTCCATGAACTTGAGTAGAGTTAGTAAACCCTTAATAGAGTTCAACCAGAGGTTGACTCCGTTCAAAGGAATATCAGTTTCTAGACTAGTCTAGAGATGTCTTAAAGGAGATGAATCAAAATGGCGCAAGTTCTCACCAAACCGTCAAGACGTGTCAGAAACATGGTGATGAAGGAGCTCCGATTGATAATCAAGGACAAGGTCGCCCTTCTTCTCATTTTTCTACTTCCAGCCGCACTCATAGGAATGCTCGCTTATGTCACTAATTCGAGCGGGTTTGGAGGAATGAATATGGGTGGTGGTATGGGAGGGGGTATTGGTGGAGGAGATGTCAATGTAACTGTCACCGATAATGGTGATGGTACAAGTAATGAAACAGATTCAGGTTTAGGACTGATTTTTGGTGTTGTCGATCTAGATGATACTGACACCTATGAAGGCGAGGACCTTTCAGCTAACTTGACGGCATATTTCGAAATGATAGT
>PJET01000175.1 GCA_002825515.1 Candidatus Thorarchaeota archaeon MP11T_1
CAATTGGTCTACAGGAAATATGGATTCACTTGGAAGACTTCCCATTAGCACATCTAGCAACAATAGATGGAAATCAGCCAAGAGTTCGTCCTATGACACTTATTTCAGTCGAGAATCAATTATGGTTGGCAACAAAAACAGAGTGGGATAAGGTAGACCAAATTATAGATAATAATAGAGTAGAATTTACCGTTGCCCCTTTACGCAAAAATGGTACAGGGAGTATCCGCGTAACTGCCTTGGCAGTGGTTATTGAAGACAAAGAAACCAAGCGGAAACTCTCTCTTGCTATTCCTTGGTTCAATCAATATTGGATTGATTCAGATGATCCCAATTTCACATTGATTAGATTGAAACTCAAGAGAATGCTTTATGATCATCCATCAAACCGAATGAAATACACAGTAATTCTTACTTGATATTTGATGGAGGGTTAGCTCTACTTATCATAAGCCAACCTACAACAAAGATGGCCATACCCAGTAGTAAAACTGCACCTCCTAAATGCTCCATTATTACGTCTATTGAAACTAGACCTCGTAGAAAATACCCCGCTATCATTACTATAATTCCAGTGATGAATACGATCTTGGGAATTTTAGTGTCTTTTTCTTCAATGAAGTATCCTTCATCTTTCCCTATTGCTACTGGTGCCGTTGATACTTTTACTTTCGATAAGAAAAATCGTTGACCGTCATGTGTAAAGGAACCAACTATGGTTCCTTCATCCATTAGTTCCTCCAAAGTTGAACGAACAAGATTCTCTTCGATCCCAGACATATCACTAATCATGCTAAGCAAGCTAATCCTGTTTTGGACCACAATCTCGTATACCAAGGATTTCAAGCTTGTTAGATTGGATGGTTTGGCAGATAGCTCATCAATAATCATGATAAATCCCGAAACAAAGAAAGCAAGGTTAGTATATAACCTAAAGGCACTGCGCAGGCTCTCAGAATGGGGTCACAGAACAGGGACTCATCTAGAGTGCACATTATTTTACTTTTACAAACTTTTAAACAATTGATAGATAATAATCATCATTTCTCATTTCGCTGTTTATTTCATTGAAATATGCTTGAAAATTACAGATGTGTATTATAGTTTAGAAGAGGTTTTTTTAGTGGGTTTGTGCAATCTTTAGATAGCACAAATCTGATATACTCAGAACACGTGTCTGAATTCAACTCTTTTGGAGTGGAGTTAAATGGAACAAAGAACAACAGCAGTTGTGATAATCATTATCCTCATTATTGGCATGGGTGCTGTAATCTTTTTGGGTCCAATGCTTTTCCCAGCTCCTGCGAAAGTCGCAGTAATTTTAGGAACTGGAGGAAGAGGTGACCTAAGCTTCAATGACGGAACCTATGCTGGAGCTGTAAGGGCAAGGGCAGAATTAGGATGGAATTTCGATGTTGCCGAACCCGACCAGGTCTCTGAGTTTGAAGGATATCTAAGAGATTACGCTGCGGCTGGTACATATGATGTAATCATATGTGGAAGCTTCGATCAAAGCGACGCATTAACAGCGGTCGCAGCAGACTACCCAGACCAGACGTTTGCGATAATAGATAATGTCGTTGTAGCACCAAACGTGCGGAGTGCTGTATTCCAAGAAAATCAAGGCTCAGCCCTTGTTGGTGCACTTGCAGGCCTCGCAACCAACACCGATCATGTTGGATTTGTTGGTGGTGAGGATATGTGGCTTATTCATAGATTTGCGGCTGGATTTGTTTGGGGTGCAAACTACACAAATCCAGGGGTTAACTTCAGTGTACAGTACACCAATAGCTGGACTGACACAGCAATAGGTCAGAACCTAGGTGATGCTATGCATGCTTCTGGTGTTGACATCATTTATACAGCTGCAGGAAGATCAGGTCTTGGAGCTTGGACTGCAGCAAGGAATAAAATAACCGCGCAAACCAACACGACTTCTCTGTGGATGATTGGTGTGGATTCACCAATGATGTGGTATGGAACAAACACCTATGATCAAGGACCAGGTTATGCCCATACTAGCCCAACTTTTGGACTTTCAAGCATGCTGAAGAGAGTCGACGTAGCGGCTTATGAAATCATCGAAGATGTCATGAATGGCGACTTGAATAGTACTACTGGTAGCATAGTTACCTATAACCTTGCTAATAATGGTCTTGCTTGGGAGATACATGGTTACATACCATTCAGTAATGTGACTGATGTATACACGTTGGTTGAATATGATCCGGCTCTGCTTGAGCTTCCACAGTCATGGGTTACTCAAATCAATGATTTGAAGGCAGATATAATTGCTGGAACTGTGACTATCCCAGATGCAATATACTGGACTTAGTGAAATTGAGAGGCTTCTGCCTCTCTTTCCCCCTTTTTTTGGTATGCAGATTGGACAGAGATAAATAGGAGTGAGCTGACTCCCAATCAAACTAGACACCCAATAAGGAGGTCTAAAAATCTACGCCGTAGAGCTTGAGAATATCTCGAAGACCTTCCCCGGAGGAGTTCAAGCAAATAAGAATATCACACTAAGGATTCGTGAAGGTGAGGTTCATGGTTTGCTTGGTGAGAATGGTGCGGGGAAGTCTACATTAATGAACATTCTATATGGATTTCTCTCAAAGGACACTGGGAGGATAACCATCAAGGGAGAGGAAGTTGAGCTCCATTCTCCCCAAGATGCTATTATTAGAGGTGTTGGAATGGTACATCAACACTTCAAGCTTATTCCACCACTTACTGTGACTGAGAATGTCATTCTCGGTCTTGAACCTGTTCTCAGAAGAGCAAGAGGCGAGAAACTCACAGGAGCAAAACAGCTGACATCTCTTCTACCAATCGATTTCAAGGGAGCAGCTGCCAGAATTAAGAAAATCGCTGAAGAGAATGGTCTTCAGATTGATCCCAATGCTAAAATTCAAGACATCTCTGTTGGACTTCAACAAAGAGTTGAGATTATCAAGACTCTCTACAGAAATGCAGACATTCTAATTCTTGATGAGCCAACATCAGTTCTAACTCCTCAAGAAGTCGATGACCTCTTTGTGACTCTAGAACGATTCAAAGAGAGTGGTCGAACAATTATTCTCATAACACACAAGTTGAGAGAACCGATGGCACTAGCTGATAGAATCAGTGTCCTTAGAGATGGAGAACTTGTTGGAACTGTAAACAAAGAAGACACCTCGCCCGAAGCACTGGCGAAAATGATGGTTGGAAGACCAGTCGTCTTTAGAGTTGAAAAAAGTCCTGCTACACCAGGTAATGTTGTTCTTTCAGTTGATCATTTGACAGTTCAAGACAAAAGAGGAGTTATGTCAGTCAAGGGTATCAATCTAGAAGTAAGATCTGGGGAGATTCTTGGTATAGCTGGAGTAGAAGGAAATGGTCAAACTGAACTTGTTGAAGCAATCGCAGGTTTGTTAAAACCTAAGGATGGACGAATCCTCCTTAATGGGAGAGATATAACGGGATTGAGTCCTCGAGATGTCAGGGAATCTGGTATTAGTCATATCCCTGAAGATCGCCATAAACGAGGTCTTGTTCTCGGTTTCACAATTGTAGAAAATAGTACTCTGGGAAGACACTATAAATCTCCTTTTGCAACAGGCCCTGCCCAACAGATTTTGGACCTATCTCAAGCAGACAGTCTGACAGATAAACTAGTAGATACATACTCGATCAAAGTTAGAGACATACATAACTTAGCTAGTACCCTTTCTGGGGGCAACCAACAAAAAGTTATCGTTGCACGAGAACTAGCAGCAAATCCAAAACTGATACTGGCTGCTCAACCAACTCGAGGACTTGATGTTGGGGCAACAGAATATATTCATAATGTTCTCGTTTCCATGAGGGATGCAGGTACTGCAATACTACTTGTATCAGCGGAGCTAGACGAAGTCATGAGCATGTCGGATCGTATCGCTGTTATATTTGATGGTCAAATAGTAGCTGTGAAACAGCCAAGCGAAACAACGGCTGAAGAACTTGGTTTGCTAATGGCGGGACATGATGCTGGACAATCGAAAGAGGAGGCAATAGCTTGACCGAAGAGTCACTGGACGAGCAGTATCAGGATGAGAAAGGTGGATTCAATCCAAGAGTTATTTATTATAGGATAATTGGCAAGCTTAGTGATCCAGCATTTCATAAGACTGCTATATGGTCGACTGGATCTATTATTTTAGCGCTCGTGGTCGCAGCAGTTGTCATGGTTATGACCGGGTATAATGTAGGTCTAGCTTTCCTTACACTACTATGGGGCGCTATTACTCAATTCGATAGAGTCCTGTTCTTTGCTACGCCTCTTGTTTTTACAGGACTATCCGTGGCACTGGCTTTCAAGTGTGGTCTTTTTAATATAGGCCCAGAGGGACAACTCTACATGGGTGCTATCGCTGCAGCCATTGTTGGTTATATGTTTTCACTTCCAATTGTTATACATCAACTTACAGCTTTATTGTTTGGAGCGTTCCTTGGGTTTCTATATGGATTACTTCCAGGTATCTTGAAAGCCTATAGAGGCACCCATGAAGTAGTCACAACTATGATGATGTCATATTCAGCTCTACTGTTCACTGCATGGCTAGTAGCTTATCCCCTAAAAGATACGACTCAAACCTTGGACCGAACTCCAGAAATATTAGCTACAGCTGAACTACCAAAATTAATTGGTCCTTTTCTAAATTTTAGCCTGATCGTCGCACTCTTAGCTGTTATTGGGGTTGACTACCTGATTAACAGAACAGTTCTTGGATATGAAATGAGGGCTGTTGGACAAAATCCAACTGCTGCTGAAACTGCAGGTGTAAATCCAAAGAAGAACATTGCATTGGCTCTTGGAATTGCTGGAGCATTAGCAGGGTTAGGAGGATCTGGAGAAATTCTTGGATATCACCATTTGTTCCAAGATAATTGGTCAACCGGACTTGGGTGGGATGGAATAACTGTTGCAGTTCTTGGAAATAATAATCCGTGGGGTGTTCTGGCCGGAGCGATATTCTTTGGTGCCTTGAGGGCAGGAGGAATTCAAATGCAGCGAATAGCTGGAGTGCCACTAGAGATGGTGAGAGTTATTCAAGGTTTAATTGTCCTATTTGTAGCAGCACCAAAGGCTATAGATTGGCTATCGAAACGAGGAGTTGATTATGCCATATGGTTGAAGAGAGATCGTGTACCTGCATTTATTCACCTCTTCACAACTGGCATGGCTGGCGCTTCTGCTATTATCTGTCTGACACTCTTTGGCTCTTACGCAGCAATGATGAACGCTGGAGTATCTGGAACTGGTGGCTCTGTAACCCTATTGTTATTCCTAACTAGTATGATCAGCATCTATGCACTTATCGAATTACTCATGAGAAAACGGCGAGGTCTTCTACTATTAGTCTTTGCAGCTGTTGAATGGCTTCTTATTGCAGCGATGGGGTACATAGCAAAGAGCATGGCTATAGTTGGCCAAAGTCTTGTCTTTGGTATTGTAATGATTTTCTTAGTAATTTTGATCGTTAGATTCTTTCCAGAAACGCCTGTTGATCAAGGAGGTGACAACTGATGCAAACTGGAGATCCGATGCTTGAGTTATTGGGTTGGCTGTTGAAAGCAACATTGCAAATGGCAACACCTCTTGTCTTAACAGCTCTTGGTGGTATGTTTTCAGAACGTACTGGAGTTGTAAACATTGGTTTAGAAGGTATGATGTTGGTTGGAGCGTTCTCAGCAGTCGCTGGCACGTACTACACTGGTAGTCCTTGGCTGGGGTTGATAATTGCAGTCCTTGCTGGTGGAGCTTTAGCTGGGGCACATGCTCTCGTTTGTGTTAAGTTCAAAGGCAACCACATTGTGAGTGGAACTGGCATTATATTATTTGGATTAGGGTCAACAACTCTTGGTCTCCAAGTTGTGTGGGGAAAGCAGGGACTTTCAGATTCCGTGGAAAGAATCCCTGAAGTTGTTATTCCACAGATACAGGGTGTGCCAATGATTGGTACCGCCTTGGGCTCTCTTTCTCCAATAATCTACTATATGTTCATTCTAACAGCATTGAGCTGGTATGTACTATATCGTACACCTTTTGGACTCAGAATCAGAGCAGCAGGTGAAGATCCGAGTACACTCGATGCAGCAGGTGTGAGTGTAGAGTGGACTAGAGTAATTGGTGTAGTTATAAGTGGATGCCTAGCTGGTCTGGGTGGTGCATACCTAAGCATTGGTTTCGAAAATGCTTTTGGAAAGGGGATGACTGCAGGAAAGGGATTCATCGCATTAGCTGCACTCATCTTTGGGAACTGGACACCTATTGGTTGTTTTCTTGCAGGCCTCTTCTTTGGCTTCGTAACTGGACTTCAGTTTATCTTTCCAATTCTTGTGCCTCAGTTGGTCACCTTGACCAATCTTGTGAAGATAATTCCATATGCTTTGGTAATTGTCGCACTCGCTGGAATCAGAAAATCAATACCTCCTAAGGGAATCGCAATTCCATATGAGAAGGAGAGAAAAGGATAAAGTCCAGTATGACTCATTCCTCT
Organism: Candidatus Thorarchaeota archaeon MP11T_1; assembly: GCA_002825515.1. The sequence continues at coordinate 6,528 of PJET01000175.1, forward strand.
CATTGCATATTGGGAAAGGATAGCAGAGGTTGAACGAGAGGTTGTTCCTCTATATCCTGAAGGCTTGGAAACTCTGCTAAGAAGCAGACTGGATGCAGAATCTGATTCTTTTAAAAGTCATTATGAGATTTGGGAATTCTTTAGTGTGATATTGTGCTAAATAGTAATATTCAATTATCCAAAATAGTCTAAGGCTATGAGCTACTCGAGATGACATTTGGAGTTCCTGGTGATAGAACCTACAAACTTGTACTAATAGGAGACGGGGCAGTAGGCAAGACAAGCATCCGGGAACGTTATCTAGGAAAGGGATTCAAAAGAAGCCAGCTCGCAACGATTGGTGTTGACTTTGCACAGAAATACACAGCTCATAATGGAGTAAATGTTAGGCATATTATTTGGGATCTTGCTGGTCAACCATCATATGCAAGTGTTCGCAGACATTACTATCAAGGTAGCAGTGCTATCATTCTAGTGTATTCAGTAGTAGAACGAGAGTCATTCGATAATGCGAGTAAATGGCTTGTAGAGGCACATAAACACCTGCGCGGTTCTGAATGGGCAGGTTGGGAGTGGCTACCAACCGCAATAATAGGAAACAAAATAGATCTAAGAGAGTCAGGACAATTCGAGGACATTGTATCTTCTGAGGAAGGTCTAGCTTTTGCAGAACTATTTAGTGATAAACTCAGAGCACCTGTGCTGTATAAAGAAACTTCAGCATTGACTGGTGAGAATATCAACGAAACATTCTCTGATTTGACAGGACTGATGTTCGAGGCTGATGAGCAGCGATTACCCAGACGTGTCGAAACTTCTAACAAGGCTGAATAATCGTTTCTTTTTTCTGGCTGAAATTTAATCTCCCTGTCCCATTTCGAGCTAAAGCTAGCTATCTCATGATTCATATGTCCTTTGAACTACATTACTGTTTACAATCATGTGTGGAGGAGAGAATGAAATGAGAAAGAGAATTGTAGTTGTTTTCCTGTCTTTTTTATTAGTGGCTCCACTGCTACATTGTTTTGCAGCAGCGGAGAATCAAGCCAGATTGGAAGAGAACACAACAGTATTGAGAGATTGTGAGCATAAGGAATTAACGCAAATTAACCTGATCCCTAATTATATTGGAGGACTTAGTGACGATTTAATTTCTGCAATAGTGTTAGAAGGTAAAGACATAGTGTACATTGGTGGTACTACAACTTCAACTAATTTCCCATTTGTAAATGGCTATCAAGATGCAAATGCAGGATATCATGATTGCTTCATCATTAAGATGAATATCACATCACATACAATCATCTACTCAACCTATATTGGAGGGAATCAATCTGATGTGTTATTAGATATAGCCATAGACGATTCTGGGAATGTTTACGGAACTGGAACTACCGGATCGGCTGATTTTCCCACAGCAAATCCATACCAAGGATACTTGACACCAAATGATTATTTTGAGGATGCATTTATTTTCAAACTTAATAGCGTCGGAGATGAATTACTGTATTCAACCTACTATGGTGAATATGCGCAGGTAGAGAAGTTTAACTCAATTGATGTTGACAATGATGGAAATGCCTATGTTGGCGGAATAATTTCTCATGGGTCAATTGAAAAACACAACATAACTGGTTTTGATCAAACTCGGGAGGAGGATGAAGGGTATCTCCTGAAGCTCAACTCTACAGGAAATGGAATAGTATATTCCACATATGTGGGTGGATCCGATAATGATGAGGTAACTTCAGTCACTGTTGATGGCTCCGGAAATGCTTACGTGGCAGGTTGGACTGCCTCTGATGATTTCCCTGAGTTGGATGGATATGACGAATCGTTCAATGGTCAAAGAGACTGCTTCGTTGTGAAAGTCAATTCAACAGGAACTGGTGTTCTCTACTCAACATATGTCGGTGGTTCTGGAATGGATGAATTGAACTCAATTTCTGTTGATGATGATGGCATTGTTTACGCGACCGGGTTTACATCCTCATCAAGCTTCCCAACACAAAATGCCTATTCTGATTCGTTGAAGGGACTAATAGATTGCTTTGTCTTCAAGTTGAGTCAGGATGGAGCTTCGATCCTATATTCAAGCTTCATTGGTGGTAGTGATACCGAAGACGGTACTGCTATCATACATGATTCTGCTGGAGCTGCCTACATAACTGGCTACACTGAATCAAATGACTTTCCTCTTGTGAATGCATTTGATGCTACATTTAGTGGTGCAGGTGAAGCTTTTGTTTCAAAGTTCAATACTACAACAAATGCCCTCGAATACTCCTCCTACCTTGGAGGTTCCGGAGAGGATGAAGGTAAATGCATCGCAGTCGACTCAGAGGGAAACATTGTCGTTGCTGGGAATACTAAATCCGAGGACTTTCCTACAATTGATGA
>PJET01000025.1 GCA_002825515.1 Candidatus Thorarchaeota archaeon MP11T_1
GTGATTGACACTTACAAAACCTACTCTCGTGAAAGATTTACAAATTGGACGATCCATGTCAGAGTTCTCGAAGGAGAAAAAGCTGGAAAAGAGTACAGGTTATCCAACATCGCTTTATACACAAAGGAAGAGTTGACTTAGGAAGAGGTTGCTTGCAAGCACGGAGCAGAGCTTGTCTAGGACGAGTTCTGCTTTGTGTCCATATTGCTTCTAGGAGAGAGAAATGAATGATAAAACAATAGGACATCTGATGATGGAAGTTGACAAGTTATGGAAAGAATGTGTGCTTGTCATTCATCCAGAATCGGAGAAAGAATATTTTTCACAAGATGGAGACTTTGCGTTCCATTGTTTCTCGACAAAGAATTTTGGATACTTAGAGGATTTAAGCGTTTGGTTTTGGGATAAGAAGGAAGACAAAGTTGCTGGAAGACTCGATTATGGAGTGCCAAATCGAGAGCTGATACTGAATATCTGGAGCTACTACGAGGACAAAGATATAGATGAGGAAGATCAGCGAGATGGATACACAAGAGGTCTTCCAAGTGAGTGGAGGAGAAAATATATTGCCCTTTTGGGGCTGATGTTAGTTAGAGGTTTTGAGCACGTCAAAGTTTTATTTTGTGACGACGGAGGGCCTCCAGACACAGTTGTCGAAGCTCTCCAAGTCCTTCTGAACGAAATAGAAAACCTTGAATGAATCCCAAACTACTAATGCAATGTGGACACTAAGCAGGGCTTGTCTAGTCGAGTTCTGTTGGATGCTTGCAAGCGAAGGAGTAGGCGATGTCAAAAAGATGGGGAGAGCCTTCTGGTAAATTCAGATCAAATCTGAATGTCAAGGTACACAGATTCGATCCCATGATTGGGGGCAAAGTAGTCTGCTTTAACGAGGAAACTTTTCACATCATTGTCGGAGAGGTCGTCGATTTTCTCCCATATGGTGCTGAGTTCATTGACCGAAAATGGGACGATGCTTGCTATGTCGTCCAAGAACTTGACACCAAAGAGAAATCGCATTGGCGACCAGCACGAGTAACTCCTTACGATGATGCTCCATGCTGGCTAGGAACAATGCCAACTATCTGTGACGTTTGCAGGAGAAAGTTCACCAACAACATCATGATCGATGGAAGATTGAGAAGAGGGTCTTGGGGTTGTCTTTGTGAAACGTGCCATAAGATATTCGGCTGTGGCATAGGCAAAGGCAACGGTCAAATGTATTTACTCGAAGAGAAGAGCCAGCGTTGGTTCAAGATTGGAGGGTGAGTTATGCCAGAAGATATAAACAAAAAACCCTTTTATTGGGTTTATGTAAAAAAAGAGGATTCTGTATTCATCCAAGAATCGAAGCCCAAGAGGAAAGTCTATGTTTCCGAAACAGAAGAAGATTTGGGAGACCAACATTACAGACACCACTTCAGGCTTTGGGTCGATGGAGAGAGTAGAGGCAAGAAGGTTTTTGAATCGCATCATGGATTTGACAGAGGTCCCCGAAGGAGGGGGATTATCAAGAGGATGATTTTAGAGGCGTAGGAGAGAGAAAATTTTAACCTGCTTGCAAGCATCCAGCAGCATTTGACTAGAAAGGAGGTGATACAGATGGAAAACTTGATGCAAGAGGAGTTTGACGAGACCTATGCTGAATTGCTAAAGGTCGATCCTCATCAAAAGTTCGTGAGGAAGATCATGCCCCCCAAGCCTCATGCTCGATGTTGTCAGCTGGACAAGCACACAAAGGCTGAGATCAGGGAGTTTATGAGGGAGTTTGCTTGGGATGGGTATCAGTCAGGGAGAATCTATCACGATAGGAGAACTCATGTTTGGGCTTATTCTTGTCTGTCGGCTACGCTTGAGCCTGAGTATCTTGTCAAGAAGGCTGAGGAATTAGAAAAACTGTTTCCAGTCAAAGTTTATCTGCTTCCTCATGTTCAGTGGACAGGTTATCGTCCATCATCGTATTTCAAGTTTAGGGCGACTTACTTGCCTTAGGAGGTAATCGTTATGATGGAAGCTGTAATTCTACTTCCTGTCGAAGCATACATCTCCTATAAAGAGATGATTGCTTCCATTATCTTTGACTTTGAGGGAGAGGATTATGTCCGACCCCACGAAGAGGATTGCCATGCTTTAGCAGAGAAGATATTGGAGGCACTTCAGATCGGAGTAGAAGGGATAGACAGAGGTTAAGGAGGTGCTCATGTTCACAATCGGACAGTTGATTCGAGGTCCTTTCTACTGTCCAAGCTGTGACAGAAATGTCCTTGCTGTTGTTTTTCAAGGCGAAGGTAGAGTCAACGCTTGGATGTGTGAGGATTGCGATGAATTGCAGAAAGGAGGGTGATATGGTTCCTTACGTTTGTGCAAGATGTGGAAGAGAGCTTTGGCTTCCCATCTGCGATTGCAATGTGAAGGATCCTTTGGACGATGATCGAGATCAGGAAAACCCTTGTGAATTTAGTGAAGGGTACAATTTCGAGAATTGGGATTTTGATAGTGACCCAGATTGGAGGTAAGTCATGTCAGAAAATGTCCTGAAACTCAATGAGGATGATATTAATTTCCTAAGAAAGATTTGTCTTACGGAAGCTGAGAGGTTCCTAAAAAGGCGAGATCATTTAAGAGAAGAAGGTCTTTTAGGAACTGCTGCTGATGCAGGAATGATGGTCAGCAGATTTACTGAACTGGCAGCCAAATTGAATTTCATGTTGGCTACTATGTAGTAAGCCTGAAGCTTGCTTAGGAAGCATCAGTTCCATACTGATGCTTCACTTGGAAGTTTCCAGGAAAGGAGGTGATTAGCAATGGCTGAGGCAGCCAAAAAGGTTGTCAAACTGCATGATCTGGAATTAAATGCAGTTTGGGTCGGGGATACTGTGAATTACCATAAGTACAAGGTAAAGGCTGACAATAGTGTGTTTTTACCTGAAAAGATTTACATTCCCAAAGACAAGCAGGTCCCCAAGAGAGTAGTGATCAACTTAACCCAAGAGTAAACCAACCCACAACCAAAGGAGGTAAGCAAATGAAGAAGAAGGACGTGATCGAGAGGCTAAAGGAAGCTAAGGTGGAGTTCGACAAATCCAAATCAGCGAAGCAGTTGATTGAGGAATTTCCTCAAATCTTTGCTCCTGCTGAAGCGACTCCAGCCGAAGAGAAGGCTGAGGAGAGTGTTGCTGCTCCTGTGTCTACTGTCTTGACTGAAGTTCCTAACGAGCTTCAAGGTGAGACCTGTGACGATGCTTTGTTCCTGCAAGGCAAAGCTGATCCAACTGATGAAGCCTGCAGGGATTGCAAAGCTCTGGATGCTTGTTTAGCACAGCAGGCTGCCTTGACTGGGGCGAAGACAGCTCCAAAGAAGACAGGGAGCAGGGCCGCCAAAAGCTCAGAGTCCAAGCTGTTCATCCAGAACATGATTGATGCTGGAAAGTACACTCGCCAGCAGATCATGGACGCTTACATGGCAGCTTATCCTTCTCACCAGAAGTCAACTGTTGGGACTTACTTGTCAGATAGTAAGAACCCCAAGTACAAGCCTTTCCCGTGGCTGGCAACGGTTGACAAGAAGAACAAGGTTTTCTCTTTCATTAAAGAGGAGGACGCTGATGAAAAGGCAGCCTAGAAAGCTTCCTTTAGAGGAGAAGCTTTGTCTTGCAGCCATAACCATTTTCTGCTTTGGACTCTGCTTAATGCTCAATTTTGGGGAGATGCCGTTCCTTGTTTGTTTAGCTTTCTCCCTGAGCCTGTGCATTGCAGGTCTGCTTTATTCCCACAAGCGAGAAAATAATGCAAGGCAAAACCGTTACCTGCCGTAACTCCTGATCGAGTGTTTGGGACTGTATATCCCAAGCACTCTCTTGAGGAGTTAACCTTAACCGAGCAGAAGGAGGAGCTTATGGAAAAGAAAGACAAGCAGAGGCTTATCGAAGTTGTCTCCAAACTCGTTGCCCTAGCGAATGATGCTGGGGCGACTGATGGGGAAAAGGCGGCTGCTACTGAGAAGGCTGCAAAGATTATGGCGAAGTATTCGATCTCCGACTTTGAGATTGGTGCTTTCAATGGTGAAGCTGAACTCGACCTCACAAGGGTTGACATTGAAGGCTTGACTGGAAGGCACCGCAACTGGGAGAGCACGTTAGCTGGAACAATCGCCAGAGTCTTTGATTCCCGTGTAGTCCTTACGACCTACACCGAGCCTTGGAGTGCAAGCTTTGTTGGGTTCTCTGCTGATGTGGAAGTGAGTGTCCACTTCTACACAAGGCTAAGGCGGGCTGTCACCAGATACTCTAAGTTAGAGTATCCAGGTGCCCAGCTCAAAAACAGGAATGTGTTTGCTTACGGTATGGTTCGCAAGCTGGGACAAAGACTTCAGGAGGCTTTCGTGAAGAGGGACGAGTATATTCCTTCTGATTGCAAAGACCTTGTTATTGCAAAAGGCTGCAAGGTGAAAGACTTCATGGAAGAGCTTTTCCCGAACACTAGATCGACAAGCGGACCAAAGATCAAAGGCAGCAGGGAAGCATACATCAAAGGTCAAAAGGCTGGAGAGAAAGTGACCCTGCATACACCTATTGCAGCAAGCAATGGAGACAGGAGGCATCTGACAACAAAACATTAGGAGAGGAAGCTAGTAGTTTGTTTGTAGGCGAGAAAATTTTAACCAAAAAGGAGGTAGTAAAATGAATTCCGTAGACAAGATCCTCGAAGAACAACAGAGAAGGGATGCCATTAGGGCTGAAGTTCAGGAGATGTTTCCTGATGTGAATTTCCCTGATCCGAGTTTGCAGCCCGTTTTCTGGGGACGCAAGGAACCACGTGAGCTGATTGACGACAAGAGGGCAATCGTTGATCGGAATTCCGATCACGTCTTTGCTGTCTGTTCGGATCAGTATCGCTTGGTTTATCACGAGGAAGTCGTGAAGTTGGCGCTTGACGCAACTGAGGGCTTGCCTGAATACGGTCAGCCTCAGCTTAAAGTGCGTACTCCTTACGAGGGCGCCAAGCTAGTCGTGGAAGTCAATTTCCCTGAACTGTCCATCGAAGTCAAAAAGGATGATCCTGTCTGTGCAAGATTTGTTATGAGGTCATCCTATGATCTTGGGTGGAAGCTGTCTGGTGCTGTTAGCGCACTCCAGAAGGTATGTGCTAATGGTGCTGTAGGTTATGTGCAGCAGCTAGGTTGGCGCAAGCGTCACCTACTCAGCACAAACCCTGCTGATCTCAGGCTGCAAATGACGAAGGGCTTGGAGTCTTACTCTGAGCAAGTCGGCATCTGGCAGAAATGGGCTGAGAAGCAGATCGACCAGGCAACCTACGAGAGCATTTGGGTTGCTCTTCCTTTCTCTGAGAAAGAGAAGGAGACGATTGAGGAGCTTCCTCAAGAGGGCACTCAGTTGTTGCTTCCTGAAGCGTTGCGTAGGAATGAGTTATCCTTGTGGGATTTCCACTCTGTGATAACTCAGTTTACCACACACAACATCGAGTCGGAGATGCGAAAAGCCGACGTTGAGCCTGTTGTCGCTAGGGTGTTCCACACTACGCATCAGGCTATGTAGCAGAGGGGAGGAGCTTTTGCTCCTCCTTTCTCTTAATGTCATTTTGTGGTATTAAGAGAAAGGAGGTGATAGAGGTGAAGAAAGGTAAACTTATCGGGTTGTCAGTTTCCTTCTGTATCAAAGACATTATAGAAGGAAAGGTCCATGCCAATGATGTTGATTATATCATTGGTGCGACTGCTGCTTCCGACGAAGCAGACTGGAGAAAGGTTGCTGATTTATACTGCAAAACTTACTGGAGAAAGAACCCTAAAGTTGCCCGAGCTATTCTTGAGGGATTTCTCTGGCAAGGAAAGATTAAGCAGCCTAGATTGATAGGCAAGGATCCGCACAACATCCATAACGAGCACTGGATGACTGTCGAACCTTAGGAGGTGATAAAGGTGAATATCGAGGAAACAGTAAAGACCGAAGCACTCCCAGTTAACTCCATCGCAATGTGCAATCGACTTGTGGAGATTATGAGGGAATGCGAAACCAATTGCCTGCTGTCGTTACGGGACGACTATCGGGTAATTTCTGTCCTATGGCTCCTGAACTCTCAGGTATTCGGTCAGTTAGCAAAGATTGATATGTCGGAGCTGTGGGAAAAGATCAACCAAAATCTACCTGAGTCCCTAGAGGACCAACCTTCAGAATGATAGGAGGTTGTCATGCCAGAACTAAATTGGCGTGAAAGGAGACGGATGATAGACATCCGTGATGTACTAATTTTGGTCGCCGAAGAGGCACAAATTCTTTTGCAGGAGCCGTGGAACTCAGATTGCAACTCCGCACAAGAATGGGCGGAATGGGCATTTGAAAAAATGCCTGTCTTATTGCTCGGCCTAGAGGAACTGCGTCTTGGGCGACACTATTGGCTTAGTTGGCCTGAACTGTTAAAGGCTTTGGCTGAAAGATTAGCCGAACAACTAAAGGAAGTCAGAATACACTATTTAAGGTAAAGGAGGTATGTCATGTGGAAGAAGAAAGGTCTTGGAAAATGGCTGTCTTCTCCTGAAGAAATAAACTATCTAAGTTCCGGAGGATGTATGTCCTGGATTGAGGAAATTCTCGGGGAAACGGAAGATGATTTGGATTTCGCATGGACCGTAAACGATAAGTATGAAGAGAATGAAAGAGGTTATCTCCTGCCATGTATCCAGCGTTTTGGGAGACCCAAAGAGCCTTATGCTGAAGTCCTTCATGCTACTGTAGGAAAATGCTGCAAGAATTTTATAGGTAGGGCTTTAGTGTTCTGCCTCAGAAGGCGCAAAGGTTCTGATTGGGCAATAGTAACAAGCCATACTGTCGGTGAGTGTCCTATCTTGCATTACTCTGAGCCGACAGAGGATGAAATGTACCACCATTTCAATGAGTAAAGGAGGTGATACAGAATGAGCAGAGGCAGATGGCACGCCCCTCTCGATCCAGACTGCCCCGATGTTATCAGCTATTCGGAACAAGCTGATGATCCATTTATGCAAATGAGTGGATGCTGGGGAGAGTTCTGGCAGGACTTCGAGAAGAGGCATAGGGCAAAATGTGAAAGGTGTCAGCAGTATGGCGTTGAGAACATTGACATCGCCTACTAAGGAGGGACATCATGCACAGGTGTTGGTTTTGTAACAATGAGTTGAATCCTGTCTACTTCTCCATGACCACTGTGTTCATTCAGGGTCTTGGATATGTTGTCAAGACAGGAGGACCTGTCAAATGGACGTGCTTGAACAAAGCCTGCAGGAACTATATGCAGGGCACGTATCAAAGGGAAGTCAGCACTCCTAACGAGGCGCTGCATCTTCAGGAGGTAAGATAATGCCAGAGAAGCTGAAGGACCTGCTTGATAGAAGGGCAGAGATTGAAATGGAACTTAGAAGGCTTTCTGAGGACAAAGGAGTTGTGGAACACAAAGTCTTCAAGGAGCTGTTGAGCAAAGAGATGGAGTTTTATCTGTCCATCAATTGGAAGAAACTGTATAATGACCTCCGTAAAGGTCTTCTGTAGGAAAGGAGGGACTCATGCGCTAATTTAACCAAACCACAACATAGCATCGGGAGCCTGCTCAGATAGCTCTGGTCTATCCAGAGCTATCGCTGGAGGCTATGATGCTCCAGAAGGAGGTGATTAATTTGAACCCTAACGTAGACAGGGCAATCATCAGGTTTGTAGAGAAGCAAGTTCCAGAGCTTCTCCAAAGATTTGAGGATATAATCAAGTTCCTTGACGGAATTGAAACAAGCCTCGACAAGATTGCCGACATCCTAGACAAAATGGACTAAAGGAGGTGAAGGATATGCCTGAATATCCTATCTATGAAAGACTGACCAAAGAAGGTCTGGTCAAGAGGAGAGGGATAGAAGATTCCTCATTTGATTATGCCCTTCCCCAGGATTGGTTGTATGCTGTGGTCGAGTGGTGCAGATTGAATGGATACAGAGCTTGGTCATACCATGAGATACTTTGGGGATTTGTTTGGATGTATGACGAACAAGCCAAAGTATTCGGCAGACCTTATCCGCTTACCTACGTCACTCACTACCTTTTAACAAAACTTCCAAAGCATTTAGGAGGGAGCAAGTGAGCAACCTGAGCAGAAAAGAGCAGGAGGCTAGGGACTCAGCGGAAAGGATTCTTGACGACCTGAACGATTTAGGATTCGACAGAAACCACTTCGCTGACCAAGTAGTTCATTCCCACAGGAGCTGTCAGCAAAACCTCTTCAGGGTATTCATTGATTGCTGCGAGAGATGGGCTGAAATGGAAAGGAGAGGCTTCTTCGACGTAAGGAATGAGCATACTGTAAAGATGGCTAAGAAAATAATGGAGATAGAGGACATCAATATGGTCCCTCATTTCTAGGGAGGAAGTGCTATGACAATATCCATATGTGAAATGACATTGGAACAGAAGAAAAGGGACGCCTTTGCTCTGCTTTGCAGCCTAGCAGACGTGAAGGATCTCTATTCCAAACTCAGTAAAGGAGAGGAAGGCTACATGAGGACCGCTGCTGTTTCTCATTTGTGCAGGCTTTATTCCTTTCCGCGAGAAATTTCCGAGGAGGTGATTGATACTTACATAGACCACGCAGCAAAATGGCACGAAAATATTAAGATAGGAACAGGAGGTGACAATGAGTAGGACAACAAAAAAGTATTTGGAAGGGCGGTTCCAAAGATTCGCTAGGCAAGTGCCTGCTCCTGAGGGCTATCACTGGACACTATCTTGCTACAATCCTGGCGATGGAAGGAATCGCTACCAAATCCAACTCATTAGAGATGCCAACTATGGAGAGGCTATGAGCTTTCCCCATGGTGGGCATTGGCCTACAGGCGACTTTAACAGCTACCTCGATGGGCTACTGGCTGGGATAGAAGATGTTCCTCTTGTAGA
>PJET01000176.1 GCA_002825515.1 Candidatus Thorarchaeota archaeon MP11T_1
GGCTCTTGTTACAAGAGGATGGGGCAAGTGCTGCATTGTGGGTGCAGCAGGTCTCGATATCAACACCTTTGAGAAGACACTCACAGTAAATGGTAAGATCTTCAAAGAAGGCGATGTTCTCACGCTTAATGGCACTCAAGGTCTAGTCTACGATGGCGAACTTCCTATGATTGAAGCCACTGAGAATCCCAAACTAAAGGAGTTCATGGGACTAATTGACAAGTATCGTAAGCTTGGAGTCCGTGCGAATGCGGATACACCAGAGGACGCAAAGATAGCTCTTGATTTTGGTGCAGAGGGAATTGGTCTTCTTAGGACAGAGCATATGTTCTATGGAGAAGGAAGTGATGAACCACTTTTCCTTCTGAGAAAGATGATTCTTAGTAAGACTCGAACCGAGAGACTTCATGCTCTTGCTGAACTAAAACCATTTGTGAAAGAGGACATCAAAGCGACACTAGAAGTGATGAATGGCCTCCCAGTAACAATCAGACTCTTAGACCCACCACTACATGAGTTTGTGCCACAGTCTAGAATTGGACAAGATCGCCTTGCTCATGCGCTTGGGATTGATGTAGAGGAAGTCAGGAAGCGAGGAGAACAAATCCACGAGAGCAACCCGATGATGGGTCACCGTGGAGTCCGGCTAGGAATCACATACCCTGAGATTTATGAGATGCAGGTCAGAGCGATTCTCGAAGCTGGTGCTGAACTCATCAAAGAGGGAAAGAAGGTCCAATTGGAGATCATGATTCCAGTAACGATTGGATCTGCAGAACTCAAAACTATGGAACTGATAGTGGAGAAGGTCTATGACGAGGTTCGTAGTGAGGTTGGTTTTGACATTCCATATTTGTATGGCACAATGATAGAGATTCCTCGAGCATGTATGCGGGCAGGAGATATGGCACAAAGTGCGCAGTTCTTCAGTTTTGGAACCAACGACCTCTCGCAGATGGGCTTCGGTTTCAGCAGGGATGATATAGACTCATTCTTGCCTGAATATCTCGACCGTCATATCTTGCGGAACGATCCATTTGTCAGCATCGACAAAAGAGGTATTGGTCAACTCATTGAAATTGCTATTGAGAGAGGAAGAAAGACTCGACCAGATATTAAGCTTGGAGTGTGTGGAGAACATGGTGGAGACCCAAGGTCAGTTGGATTCTTCCATGAAATAGGGCTTGATTATGTATCATGTTCACCATATAGACTTCCAATCGCCAGACTTGCAGCAGCACAGGCGGCAATCCGAGAAGTAGATTGGCTTTTGTTCAAGGGTAAATCGAAATAAACATCAGCAGCACTTCGGGATTCTGTCCTCGAAGTGCTTACGCTTGGTTTTCGTCTTCGATTATTTGTGATTGATTGCTAACAATTTTTTCAGGAATCAGAGGGAGAATATTAAGAGCAACAAGGGGACCAAGTGGTATTGGTGTCAGGAGTTCGTATGATTCCATGTACATACTTTCAGGTATGACTGTAAATGTCCAGCAAGTTATGATAATCACATAAAACAGCATGGCAAGTGTTGTTCCCACCTTGCCATTAACCACTAGTCCTGTTACAATGAGAGTCAGAATTGCTAAGACAATAAGAGATAACATCGAAATAAGAATTGGGAGAAGAGCCCAACTAGAAGGATCGAATATTAAAAAAACACCAATTGATGGAGTTATCAGCAATGGGTAACCTACGGAAAGTGGTTGTATCAGAATACCTGAAAAGAATAAAGATAGAAAGAAAATTCCAGATGCAATCCAATGTCGATAAGCGACCAGAGAACACGCGAAAAGAACTATTGCTAGAAATAATACAAGGGGATTTAGGATTAACATTCTCAATGAAAAAACAGTCATTCCCCAAAAAGGAGCAAGACCCCTTCTTAGCCAGAGTATGATATATAGTCCTCCAAAGAGAGGACCAATCCATAGTAGCTCCTTCGGGACATTCATTTTGAACAAGCTCCTCCCAGTGTTTCCCCAAATGATCTGCTGAAGAATTATGATTAGAAATAGCTCAATTCAGATTTTAGTCTTGTCTGTGAACTTTTTTGAAGATTAAGGTCAACACATAGCATGGTAACTTCTTAGCCTGAGGTTTAAAATATCCTAACCCGATTTTTTTTCATGCTTACCAAATAGACTCCCAATCGCCAGATTTGCAGCAGCTCAGGCTGAAATCCAGTCAGTTGATTGGCTCCTACTCAAGACTAATAAATAGCAATATGAATTGGTGCCATATTATAAGGCATCATCATCTATTGTTCCACCGACCTTTTCTTCTGAAGACTTCAAGAATAACAAGACCTAATATCATACCAGCACTCAAACCAATAGCAACGACAAGTGTAATAGAAATCGGAATTGTGGTTTCTGTGCTTGTATTTTGAGTTGTAGTATTGACAGGAAGTGTTGGAGGAATAATATGGTCTGAACTCCAACTATCTGAAAAACCATCAGCATAATCACCGGGCCAATAATTGTAGGGAGGATTCGCAGTTGAACATAGGGGCGTATTGTTAATCTGGACTGTGAAATCCAAGCTATAAGCTCTGACTCTAAAGATGTAATCCGTATCTAGGAATCCACTAGAGTCCCATACATAGAAAGCATCAGACAGATTGCGGGCAAGAATCTGATATGTGAGACCATCATCAAGACTGATTCCGACCGAAAAGAAATGAGTATCATTAGCGTTAAGATCACTGCAAGTCCATGTCAAGTTCCACAGGCCATTGAGGACTGGAGATGCAGGAGGATCTTGACTGATTATGAAATGGGAATTATCGCTATCAATTTGGGTTGGAAGATTCACATATACATCTGGTTCAAAGTAGTTACCAATCGTTATACCAACGTAATCGAGTGATATTATATCGGAATTATAAATCGCACTCAATGTGAGATTTGCAGTCACGTTTCTAAGTAGATAGTAAGTATCAAAGAAGACGTCTGGTGGATTATCGTGTTCATTTTCAATGACAATGCTATCTAATGAGTTGACCTCCAAAGTGTAGGTCATGTTTTCTGAATACGCCCAATTCCAACAATAAACACGAATAGCAATCAACCCAGATTTTCTAGCTCTGAATGACCCATACTCCGCAAACCCAGATCCACCTATGTCCGCAGATAGAATAATATCTCCGACTTCATCTAAATCAACTTCATTGTCATGATCATAGTCTATCCAATAATAAACATCAAATGCTGGATCTCCATTTTGAGTGAGATTTAGAGAAACACTAACATTATCTCCAAAGTGAACTCTATCAAAAGTTTCCCAGACAAAATTCTCGTGCATACAAAGAAGGATAGGCCATTCGTCATGGTCACCGGGTTCAGCTACTAATCCCTCTCGTGTTTCATTGAAACCATATTCTATTGAAATCTGTGATGAAGTTACAGGGATATCCCATGAACTATGTATAACAACATGGTCGCCAGCAATTGATGAGCCATTGACGATTTCTTGAGATTCTGGTTGCCATCTTGAAGACCAAGTAAATGTACTATTACTCTCACCTAAAACAAATATTTCATGAGATGATAATGAGTTTCTAGATGGATTTATGACATCGGACTGAATTGCGACTGGGAAATACAGGGGCATGATAGATAGAACAAGAAAAACAAACAAGAGTTTGATTACTATGTTCCTAATCATGTTTGATTCCTTCCCTCCTCGAAACCTCCGTTCAATATTAGACAAAAATTAATTTCAATCTAATCTTAGAACAATTGTTAATCAATTTTTCATAAAAGGAATGAGATTCAAAGCAACAAGGGGACCCAATGGAATAGGAGTAATGTAGTTATTCAATGCGCTCATTCCAACCAATAGTGAATGGAAAGTCCAGCATAGAAATATGATTACAAGGAATAATGAAGCTTGCACGGGATCTAATTGCCTTTTAATAACAAGAGCCACTGTATAACCAGTTAGAACTGATGAAATCACCAATATTATTGCAGCTAGCAACATTGTCAGTTGACCACCAAAAGATGATGTTGGTATGACACAAGCCCAAGGGTCAAAACTTAAAACTGAGATGTCGCGGCCAAAGCACCAATTCACATCATCTCCATGGGTTGATAGAATGAAACGGATATTAGTGACTGGCAGCTATGGTCAAATTGGAACTGAGTTAATTGGTGCGTTGAGGAAGAAATATGGTGGCGATAATGTTGTCGCCACTGGAAGAAAAAAACCTCCTGAAATTCTCAAGAAAGATGGACCATACTTGCAGCTCGATGTGCTTGACGTAAACCAGTTACATGCGATGCTTGTTGATTATGACATTGACATTATAATACATAATGCATCAGTTCTTTCCGGAACAGGTGAGAATAACCCACAGCTAGCATATCGAACGAATATAGAAGGTTCATTCAATGTTCTTGAAGCAGTCAGGATTCTTCACCTTGACCAAGTTATGATCCCAAGTTCGATTGCTGCGTTTGGGCCCAGCACTCCTAAAGAAAACACACCCAATGATGTGATCATGAGACCTACAACAGCATACGGTGTTTCAAAGATATTCATAGAACTCTGGGGGGAGTATTATGCAAAGCGTTATGGTGTTGATTTTCGTTCCCTACGATATCCCGGGGTCATAAGTTCTGAAGCACCGCCTGGTGGAGGTACGACTGATTATGCGGTTGAGATCTTCTATGAAGCGCTGAAGAACAAGAAGTATACTTCATTCTTGGACAAGGGAACCTATCTCCCAATGATGTACATGCCAGACTGTCTCAAGTGCACCATCGACCTTATCGAAGCCGATGTAAGCAAGCTGAAGCACAGAAGCTTCAACATCACTGCGATGAGCTTTGCACCAGAAGAGATTGCAGCTGAGATAAAGAAACACATTCCTGAGTTTGAGATAAGCTATAAGCCAGACTTCAGGCAGCAGATAGCCGAGTCATGGCCTGAATCGTTGGATGACAGCGTCGCTAGAGAAGAATGGGGATGGAAACACGATTACGATCTACCTGCAATGGTCAAGGACATGCTTGAGAAGCTCTCAAAGAAGCTCGGAATAAGCTACTAAAGCCTGAGAGCCAAAAATGATAAGCATTGGATGTCCGAGAACTAAATCGTGAGTAGTGTTGGAAAGGGTAACAAAACCTCTTCTGATAAAAGAAGCTGAAAGAATCCTAAGAGAGTTTCGCGAGAGGCTATCCTGTGATCGCATATCAATTTTCAAGGAAGATGGAACCCTCCTTTATACAAAGGATGAATTCCTCACTCCACAGTTTTTTGTGTTCGCTAAATATCGTCACCTTTATGTCGTTGAGAGCCTGTGCAGAAACAAGTGATACGGTGGACTCCATGGATAGACAACCGCTCTACTTCACCATCCTCGTCCTATCTATTCTTATTCTATCCTCTTTCTACTTATCATGGGCTGTAGATAGAGGCTTAGGGGAGGTTTCTGTAGAGAGTATATCAATTGAACGTTCTCCTGGACGATATGTTGAATTTCTTGTTTATTCACCCAGAACAGCGAACCACTATATACCTATGCCAGTGATGCTTACTATTCATGGACTTACAGGTTCCAAGGAAGGAATGTATGCATTTAATGTTGAACTTGCACGTAGAAACTTCACAGTTGTTTCAATCGACCTTCCAGGTCATGGTGACTCAACACTAGAATTCGATATTACGGATTTCTATACTATGGCACAAGATGCCTATGCAGCAGTACGCTACATTCAGACAACGTTTAGTGATGTAGATAATGAAAGTTACGGGGTCCTAACACATTCTCTTGGATTTCGAGTTGCTATTGAATTGAAAGACTTCCCAATTACTCCAAAAGCGTATGCCGCAGTCGGTGATGTTGGAAAAATCGATCAGGACGTGTTTATTGAGTTTCCACAGAACCTCCTATTTGCAGTTGGGTCGTTCGATGAAATAGTAAGCAGCCAAGATGCTCTAAGTGCGATTCGTGCAGCTACAGGAAATAATTCAGCTATCGATGGAATAACCTACGGGTCGTTGGACAATCAGACTGCCTTTAGACTTGTTTTTGGACCATCAAATCATGCGTTTGAGGTAGTTGATAGCGTCTTAGTAAATGAAACCGTTTCATGGTTAGTCCAAGGAGTGCAAGGCGAGGAGCAGATAACATATACACGTAACCCTGCGGAACAGGTTTACTACAGTAAAAACATCGCAATGATTTTTGCGTCAATCTTCATCCTTCTTTCAGTAATACCTGTCATGTGGCTGGCGAACAGTCACCTTCCAGAAAAACTCAGACCACGTCGAATTCCACAAGAGATGAAATCCTATAGTCTGCAAAAGACGTTCGTAATAAGCTCATTATTAGGTGCTTTTACGGTCCTCATATTTGTTGGGGCATCGTTGGTAGGGCTCAATCTTGAGGATATTGGAATATCATGGCTGAACTTAATGTCTGGATCAGGGTTCGCCCTATTCCTTGTTCTTGTCACCTTTGGTCTGATAATCGTAATGCTCATATCAATTGGACAAACAGACACCATGAAATCATTTTCTTCAGTAGGCATTGAGAGTCTGAGAAGAAAGGATCATCTATACGACATCCTCAAGAGTCTTGTTACTTCTGGAATAGGAATAGTTTGGTTACTTTTTTGGTTGGGATTAGCTGAAAATACAGAATTCATTCAACCAGGCATCTTATTGGTTCTTGTAAAATGGCCAAATGGAATTCGATTGATTAACACATTCATTTTCATGATTCTAGCAGTACCTTTTCTTACTGTTGAAGCTGTATGGATTAGGGGTATTCTGTTGACTGAAAGGGAGTGGCCCAGTCGATATCAAAAGACCTTCTCGATGCTATTTGCATTCCTAGCGAAATTCGCTATTGTGGCTATCCTTACTGTCATCGTAATATTTGGAACAACTGCAGTTGGTGTATCATCTGGTAGAATAGTACTACTTGGTGTGATTTGGGTCCGAATACTAATAGCGCTATTATTGACGTCAGTGATTATAGCTTGGGAATCATTCGAGTTAGAAAATACATGGTCAGCCATAATTGTTGGTGCGTTCATACTATCATTGGTCGTGGTGACAACTGTACCAATTATTTAGTGAAAGGTTTGCATACTGATACTCAGTCTTCAACAACTCGAAAGACTAGACCTTTTTCGCTGAGCAGTTTTAACATACGCTTTACAGCTTTGTCGTCAGGGACTTCAAGTATCATCTCCAACTCTGCTCTGTTTGGTGGAATATCAGGATCAAATCGATCCTGATTGATTTCAATCACACTCACACCTGATTGAGCTACTACACCAAGCACTTTATTCATACTACCAACACGGTCTAGAATTGAACCTCGAACTCTAACAGACCGACCTAATCTGAATAGTTCTTTCTCTACGACACGTGAAAGGAAGGACATATCGACATTGCCCCCTGACAGAACCGCAACTGCTTTCTTTCCCTTGATATCGATTTTTCCATGTTGATATGCTGCAAGCCCAACGCAACCAGCTGGTTCTACTACTATCTTTGCTCGTTCTAAGAGCATGAACAAAGTTCGAGTCACTTCAAGTTCTTCAACCGTCACAACTCCAGTGAGCAGATCCTTAGCAATTCTAAAGGTCAGCCTACCAGGTCTCTTGACAGCAATACCATCGCATATAGTGTCTAGATTTTGAACATTGACTATTTTACCTGCTTCAATTGATGCCTTCATTGATGCGGCAGAAGCTGCTTCAACTCCATAGACTTCAGCTTCAGGACGTTGCTCCTTAACTGCAATGCTTATGCCGGATACGAGACCCCCACCACCAACAGGTACTGCAATGACATCAACATCTGGACACTCATCAAGAATTTCTAAGCCGATTGTGCCTTGTCCTGCAATTACATTCTCATCGTTGAAAGGATGCAAAAAAGTTGCTCCGGTCGTTTCTGCCAATTCCCTTGCATGAGCTAGGGCATCATCGAAAGCAACACCATGCAGCACAACGTTAGCCCCATAACCCTCAGTAGCTTGTATTTTTGCCACTGGTGAAAATACTGGCATTACAATAGTCGATTTTATACCCAACCTTGTTGCAGCATATGCGGTTCCCTGAGCGTGATTACCTGCTGATGCTGCGATTACTCCGGCTTCTTTCTCTTTGTCGGAAAGTTGCGACATGGCGTAAGCAGCTCCCCGAACTTTGAAAGATCCGGTTTTTTGGAGATTTTCCAGTTTGAGATATATTTCTCCGCCAGTAATGCTACTGAATGTCGAGCTACGATCAAGCCGTGTCACATGTTTAATGCCTTGAAGAATATCACGAGCATCAAGAATCTTAGAAAAAATCTTGTTGTAATTTCCCATGGCAATCACAGTGTGTGATTCCTCACTCAGCTAGATTAATGATTCCACTACAAGAGAACAATCATAACCTCAAGGAAACAGTTTGCTAATATTGGAAATAGAAGCCAAGTGATGTAATTACCGGGTGGTGCAGTAAAACGATTAAAACGCGTAGAAATGAACCCAAAATAACCATTTTCTACAGGAGTCCATCGCCATAGTTCCATCATCCTACTCATTAAAGGTTCTACCACAAGAAAATCTCCAATAAATGCCAACCAACCTGATAAGATGCAAGCATGAAAACCATTCATTCCTAATCCTAGTGGTATAACAAGGCTTGCTTGGATGGAGAATACCCAAAGGAATAGAATCCAAACTGGCACATTCTTAAGGAATGGACCGTTTGTTTCTTGTCTTGTATAATGATAGTAACCTTGTGATGAAACAAAGTGTTCACCAATAAACGTGATAACAATAATCATGAGTATTTGAGGGAGTATTAGCCAACTGAAAGTATCCCATAAAATATTGGAAGTGATGCTTGCAAGAACTATCAACACCACTAAAAG
>PJET01000177.1 GCA_002825515.1 Candidatus Thorarchaeota archaeon MP11T_1
GCCCAGCAGTCATTTACAACCTCTACAGGAACTCCCGTCCAAACGATTCCTGAAAAGAGGATGATCTTGTCGGACTCGCTGTCATAAGCCATCTCTCCTCGAGACCTCGGAGGTGGTTTGACATCATTGACCATCTCCTCCCAGGTTGCAGTATTAGTGTCATACTGCCATGTTTCAGAAACAAGGTCCTCAGGAAATTCAGACATATCGAGACAACCACCTTGGAACACTACTCTATCAGATTCACTGTCATATGCAATTTCTCCAGTTACCTGTGGTCCCACAGTGGATATCTCTGTCCAAGTGTTGGTGTTGGCGTCATACGTCCACGTGTCGTTCAATATTTTCCAAAGATCTGCCCCAAGGGCAAATCCTCCAAAAAAGACGATGAGATCAGATTCACTATCGTAGGCCATCTGCCCCCAGCTTCGTGCTGAAGGTCCAGCACCTGTTGTGACATTTGTCCAGGTGTTTGTTGCAAGATGGTATGTCCAAGTCTGTCTTATAGGTGGAACGAAGGACCCTCCATCAGGCCATCCTCCAAATAGAACAATGAGGTCCGACTCACTGTCATACTCCATGGTTCCTACCATGGCTGGAGGCGCTACAGCAGGAGCCATGTTTGTCCAGGTGTTAGTGTTATAGTCGTATGTCCAGGTTTCATTGTGATTCAACCAGGTTTCACCACTACCAGTTGCATGGCCGCCAAAGAGAACTACCCTGTCCGCTCCTGGATGATAGACCATTGCTTGACTACTAGACGCAGGTGGGTGGGTCGCAGGTGACATGTCGGTCCAGGTATTGGTGTTATACTCGTAACTCCAGGTGTCGGAATGTTCAACTTCTACATTTTCAATTGATCCTCCGAAGAGAATGATCCTATCTGACTCCGAGTCGTATACCAAGGGTGCACTATGTCGTACAGGCATATCATCGAGTGCAAGAACTACTCTTTCTTCCTCAATCCCTAAAGATTGACTATTCTCAGGCGTGGACACATAGGCTGAATTGAAGGTCCCAACGAATGATGCTGACACCATCAAACATGCAAGGGACAGTACAATAATGCAGCTAGTTCCTCTTCTCAATAATGAACAATCCATTGCATACTCCTCCTTTGTCACAATAGGACGTTAACCCAGCAACTGATTCTCCTGCCATCATTGTCCATTTGTGACTTGCGAATTCAAACCAATTTTATGCATTTGCTCACTATTTGAAATTTTTCAAACTGTGCTAATGGACGAATATTATTACATTTCCCTGGGGCTGAACCGGAACTGACTCCACTACCTGTTGATTCGACTCACTCTTTTCTTATGGTCTATGAATATAATCAGATGTGAGAGCCTTCTAAGCATTAATCACAACTATTATAAGAAATTAACTATTGTGAATTATTAGTGATAATCATGGCTCTATATATGCTATATCGGACAAAATCAAAATCTAGTGAAGAAATAGATGATTTACGGATGAAGTTTCAGGAGATCTACAAGAACCATAATGTAGACATTCTTGGCTTCTGGGTAAATGCTGAGGATGAGAGTGAGGTCTATTATATATCCAAGTACGAAGATGAGAATGATTACAAAAAGAAAGTCGAAGAACTACGTAGTGATGATGAGTATACTCGTCTAACTCGTGATCTTCAAGAAGTTCGACAGGAGTTCGAATCCACACGTCTTATCCCCAAATGGATACCTTAGTAACTTATAATCACATTTTCAAGCGGCCTTAGAAAATTGAGGCCGCTCATTATCTTTTCCTAATACCATTTTACCTAATACTCTGTGTTTACTCATTTCTCCTGATAGTTTAGAAGGCACACCAATAGATAATATAAGTTTGTTTATTCAAGCATTTTAAGCGCAAAGGTTTATTACCTAAACCATTATTCTTCATACTATTTGCTTTTGCAAAACAACTTGAGGAGAAATTGTGATGAATGTTATCTACAAGAAATGGAATCCTGATGAAGGATTAGAAGAAGCTCAAGCTAAAATCTATACCGGAGTTTCTGGTCTTCCAGCAAGACCAGAGGAGATCAAACCTCGGAATATTCAGCGTGGTGAAGATTCTACTCGCTATGTTCTTTCAAAGGATGGTGAACCTCTTGCCTATGTTACTTCTTGGATTAATGATGAGAATCCAACTGAAGGTGGTATAGGCTATCCATGGTCATTTCCAAATTGTCCTCCAGAGGCAAAGGAGAAGATCTTCAATGAGTTGTTCGATCATCTGAGGAAGGACAAGAAGTTAAAGGACATACGAACTGGAATTGTGCTCAATTCCAAGATAGCCAAGGACCAGATAAAGTGGTTCGAAGAGAGAGGTTTCTCGGAGCTTGAACGAGCATATCGTTACACCAAAGACCTTGATGTAGAGAAGATGGCTTCAAAGAAGTTGGATGACAAACTTGCAGAGCTTAAAGTGAAGATTGCTACTGAAGATGATGTTGATGCCTTAATCGAGGTGGCAATGTCAGACCCCGAGCTTGGTAGAGCCTTTCCTGATGAGGAAGGATTCAGGAACTACTTTGCAGGTCGTGTTTTACCTCAGGGAAATGCAATAATGCTCTATGAAGGTGACAAGCTTGTCGCGGCAAGTGCAGCACTACGTATGGAACCTAATGGTGTTTTCCTATTTGGTGATGAAGAACGTGTCCTTATGCGCTTCACAGCAATCAGACCAGGATATGGCTATGCTTGGAAACGACTTGTAGTTGAGATTGCTAAAGATGTGAAGAAGTCAGGAATAAAGGACATTCCACTTAGAGTCCAATTTGGATTCACAGCTAATGGAGCTGTTGCATCTGGAATTGCAGGTATCGATCCTGACCTGGAAGAGTTTGAGCTTTTCATGAAATACAAGGTTGAGTAGGGGGATAAATCTCAATGGATGTAGTTTACAAGAACTGGGCTTCCGACCAGGGACTGGAGCATATCCAAGCCAAAATATTCTCACACGCATCCGGACTCCCTGAAAGAGCTGAAGTTATTCGAGAGCGAAATCTGCAAAGAGCTCCAGAGATGACTCGTTATGCCTTGACGGATGATGGAGAACCTTTAGCATACATTACTGCTCGTCATTCATCATCTGAAGAAGGAAGAACTTATGTTGGGTATCCATGGACAATGCCAGATTGTCCACCTGAGGTGCAGAAGAAGATTTTTGATGAAATGATGGCCTATCTTTACAAAAGAGATGAAATCAAAGAAATCGGCACCACAGTGATTCAAAGATCCAAACTCAGGGATGCTCAGATTGAGTTCTTCAAAAAGCAGGGTTTTGTTGAAGACGAGCATGTCTTTAGATACATACTAGCACTTGATGTTGTAGAAACAAGCAAGATGGAAGTATCAGAGAAGGCAGCTGCTCTAACAAGCAAGGTGGCAACTGAAGCTGATATGGATCATTTGGTTGAAATATTTTTGGCTGATGAGGGGTTAAGGAATCAGGTATCTGATGAAGAAGGAATCAAGTCCTATTATAGGGATAGAGTTCTGGCTGATGGTCATGCAGTAATGTTGTTTGATGGTGATACAGTTGTTGCTGCAACTGCTCCGCTTAGATTTCAACCAAATCAAGTACGCGTCCTAGGTGATGAAGAGAGAATCATCATGAGGTTCACTGCAATACGACCTGGTTATAATTATGCATGGGCACGTCTGCTCTTGGAGCTTGCAAAAGAATGCAAGAAGGCAAAATGGACGGATATCCCAATACAAGCTGAAACCTACTTTACAGGAAGCGGACCTGCAAGTGTTGGACTTGCAGCAATTCGTCCTGAACTTGATGACTTTGAAACCATCATGGTCAAAAGAAAAGAATGACAGGGAGTGCGGAATGGTGCCCTACGAAAACATGCATGTTCTCGGAATCATTGGTAGCCCTCGTAGACATGGAAATACTGAAACTTTAGTGGACACCATACTCGCTTCAGCTGTTGAACAAGGAGCTATATCAGAGAAAGTCATCCTCAATGAACTGAATATCTCCCCATGTCAAGCTTGTAATGGTTGTCAACGAACGGGCTCTTGTGTCCATGACGATGACATGAACATACTATTGCCACTTATGGAGAAATCAGATGTGTGGGTTCTCGGCACACCAATATACTGGTGGGGTCCAACAGCTCAATTCAAGACATTTATCGACCGATGGTATGGTATTGACCAGAGGAAGTTTCAAGGAAAACAGATTATTGCAGCAATTCCAATGGGTGGTGGCGACGAGAATTATGCTCAACATACCATTGGGATGATTGAAGACATCTGTAATTATCTCGGAATGAAGTACATAGAAACTGTGGTCGCTGCTGGAATGAATGGCAGTACATCCGTTCGTGAAAACACTCGTATTCTTGAATCAGCTCGTGCAGTCGGGATGAGAATAATGAATTTTCCATAGAAGAGTAACTCATCCCTACTCTCCTTTTTTTGAGGGTCATTTAGAGCACTTTTTTCCAGAGATGAACATCTTCCCTAACGAACCCAAGAGCGTCATAGAGCTTTGCGGCACTTTCAGTTGAAGCTGCACCTAGGATGACAATGCAAGTTGGATTGTATTTCTGAACACGTCTAATACCCTCTGCACATACAGCCTTTGCTAGACCCATTCCTCTATGGTCTGGATGTGTGCCAACAGGTTCAAGCTCTGCCATCTTAGTGAGTGGATCAATCCTCACAGTAACAAATGATGCAAAGCTCCCGTCAGGTGCTTCAACAACGAGATCGAGCTCTGCATGATAGAATCCTGCTTCAGTGTATAGCATAGCGAGTTTCTCAGTCATCCCGCAATGAGAGAACACAGTATTTACTACTTCACTATAAGGCTCAAAATCATCAGGCAACTTAACATGCCGAACAATATATCCCTCTGGAGGCTGGAAGTCAGGAGGTGGTAGATTTAGAGGTCTAACTTGATTGTGCTCACAGAGTCCCCCATCTTCATATCCTAATTCTTTGAGACATTTTATTCGAGAGTAGAATCCAACTGGAACAGGTGTGCCAATCTTTAGCTCCTCCTCATTTCCCTTGCTCGTCTGTCTTCTCTGTTTTTCTATTGCAGGAATGATTTTTCGAACGGATTCTTCGTGATCAGGATGAACATTTACCCAGAAGTAGCCATATGGCTCCAAGATTGTTAACGCTGCAATTGATGGAAAATCTTCATCAAAGTACTCCCAAATTCTGATTTTGGAATCGTCCTCTCGTTGTTCTTCAGATCCACAAGGACCGTGTCTCTCATTTTCCAACCTTGTAGGAACCCAAGCATAGTGGTTTTTTGTACGATTGAAAATATCACCCAGAAATTTTCGAGCGTCGTCGAGGTCTGCGTCATAGTGGTAATTCCGCATTCTATATGTCATTATACATCAACTAACCCGAAACTGAGAGCATTAAAACTGTGCTCTTGTACGTTATTATAATTAAACCTAGAACTCTCGTTGTACAAGGAAGTCTGAGAGACCTATGAGGAACTCCTTGTATTTTGTGTTCAGAGGCGGCTCTGCTTTGTCAAGTGCTTTTTGACCTGCGAGTAAAAGCTGAGTCATTTTATTTTGTGTTGATTCTAGTGCTCCAGTTCTGCGAAACAGTTCACGCACTCGTTCAATCTCTTGGTCAGTGATACCGGGTTTGCCTAAGAGGTGGTCAAGCTCCTTCCTCTGTCTATCATCTACTCTGGCATAAGCTTCAAAGACGAGCATAGTTTTTTTGCCTTCTCTGATATCGCCAGAGACAGATTTCCCGAGCTTTTCTTCAGCACCAAATGATCCAAGAATATCATCCTGCACCTGAAATGCTTGACCAACTTTGATTCCAAACTCCTCAAGTGCTTTCAGTTGAGACTCTGTTGCCCTGGCTGCTGCTGCACCCATCATCAGAGATCTATCAAATAGAACTGCAGTCTTCATTCGAACCATCTTAAGGTAAGTTTCAGAAGTTGCTGTTTCATCATTTATCATATTCATCTCTAACAAGACGCCGTCGACAAGGTGTTGGAATGCAAACTCGTATAGATGATGACAGAGTGAAGAAATATCCGAGTCCAAATTTGCTGCTGTGATGGCTGATGCACCTAAATTTATGAGAGAGTCACCACCTAGAATTGCCATTGTCATTCCATGGTCAAAAGATGCATTCTCATTCTTTGTCCTGTCGAAGTAAAGGTCTCGATACGTAGCATGGAACGTTTTTCCACCTCTCCGAGTTTCATCATGGTCAATGAGGTCATCATGTAACAATGACCCATTGTGTAGAATCTCTACTGAGAGGGCAGCTGTGTAGAGATTTTCAGGAACAGAGTCACCTTTGATAGCTTTGTAGCCAAGAATCACTAAGACTGGTCGTAGCCTTTTTCCGCCTCGCATGATATACTCCCTGATATTCGAATAGTATTGTTTATGCCAAGCTCCAAGGCTAGCTACTTGTTCAACTTTATCGCTGAAGAACTTATCAAGTGTCTTTGTGACAGCAACAATTTCTTCTTTCAGACTCTCTAGATAATCCGTCAAAATATCTCTCCTCTGTTCGCATTTTCTGAATCCTACTTAAGAGCATTTCTTATTCTGTCGAGAAGTTGTTTACGAAATGTCGAATTCCTGTTTCTTGAGCCTTTCACTCAGTATCTTCTCGACTACATCCATATCCAATTGACTTAATGAATCCTGAAAGGATAACCATGTAACAATCGTGTTCCGTTTAAGTTAAGTATCAGATTGACCAGTTTCATACGGTTGATTATAATGAAGACTGGTGAGGAATTCCTTCAAAAATTGTATCAGATGAAACCTAATGTGATCATCAACGGAGAGAATGTCAAACGTGATGACCCACGACTGCAAGCTGTCGCGGGGATAATGGCATTGACCTTGGATAAGGTGAACGACCCAGAGCTCAAGGATCTGATTACGGTAGATTCTCAGGACTTTGGAACCATCAATCGATTTACAAATATCCATCAAAGTGTTGATGATCTTCTGAAAAAGCAGGAGTTAACAAGGAAGCTCTGTCGTCAAACTGGGGGATGTGTCTTTCGTTGTATGGGTATTGATGCGATGAATGCACTGTCAATAATTACTCATCGAGCTGAAACCATGACAGGTCGTCCCTATAACAAACGATTCTTGAAATACCTAAAATACTGGCAGGAGAACGACATAGTTGGTAGCTGTGCACAAACTGATGTGAAAGGAAATAGAGCTCTTAGACCTCACCAACAAGCTGACCCGGACCTCTACTTGCGGGTTATTGAACACCGTGACGATGGTATAGTTGTTCGAGGTGCTAAAAACCATATAACCGCAGCCGCTGTCGCAGAGGAAATTATTGTTCTCCCAACAAGAATGTTAACACCTGAGGAAGATGCCTATTCAGTTGCTTTCGCAGTTCCTGGAGACTGGGACGGAGTTAAGCTAGTGACTCGTGCTTCTAGCCACAAACGTGAACACTTCTCTTGTCCACTAGGTGATGTTGGAGATGTTGAGAACTTCATCATCTTTGACGATGTCTTCATTCCAAATGATCGTGTCTTTCTTGGTGGGCTTGAAGGGGAGCATGCTTTTGGAGGATGGGCTGCGCTACTGTTCGCTCTATATCATCGACATAGTTACACAGGATGTAAGCCAGCAAGTTCTGAGATTATCCTTGGCTTCAGTGCTCTAGT
Organism: Candidatus Thorarchaeota archaeon MP11T_1; assembly: GCA_002825515.1. Next base: position 7,672 of record PJET01000177.1, read on the forward strand.
GAGTGAATACAGTGGGATTGAGGACAAGAAACATGTACAATCGAAGCTTGCAGATTTGATCAGTGTAAGTGAACTCGTTTATGCAGCGGGAATTGCAGCAGCGCATAAAGCTACCAAAGATGATTCCGGAACTATGATTCCCGATGTTGTGTTCTGCAATGTGGGTCGCAAACACGCGGGTAAGAATTACTATCATGAACTTGAAATTCTTGCAGACCTATCTGGAGGATTGCCAGCGACACTTCCTCATGAGGCTGACTTTTATGATAAAGAAATTGGACCACTGCTTCAGAAATATATCAAGCGAAAAGAGGATGTACCTTCCGAGGATGTCTACAAGCTATATCGAGCTCTCTCAGATATGTTATGTTCATCTATCGGAGGTGTTGCAGCTGTGGCTGGTCTTCATGGAGGCGGATCACCTCAGATGGAGGATGTTGCCATCCTCAAGGGATATGATGTTGATCTAAGAAAGAAGATTGCAAAATACCTTGCTGGAATCTCAGAGTGACACTCACCTGTATTCGAAAACTGGGTATATGACTCAGAAATTTCTGGGATATTTTCTGGTTTCGTATTGACTCAGAAATCGGGTATGACCTCTCCAACACTAATAAAGTGTAATCTAGGGGTTAGCCTAAAAGGAGGGTTAACAAGTTAACCCTCGAGCTTCAGCACAACTTGTGAAATTTCACTATATTTTGCTTCAATTGGGAGCATGTTCAAGCTTGATGACAAATTGACAGGAGTTTATCTGTACCATCAAGGCACAAAGTAACATGAAGCGGAGCTTCCAGACCAAGCTTTCAAATTTCAGTGGAGACGAAGAGGGATCCACCAAAAAGGGTCCCAATGTTTTGACTACTTCACGCAAGTCATCAGTGAAGAAGCAGAAACCGGAGAGGAAGCTCTGGACGAAGACTACCAACAAAGATGAGGAGTGGGGAGTCATCAACTTCGATGACACAGTCCTCTTGATTCAACTAATCAATGGTCGAATACATGCGCATGGAATGGAGGCAGTCTGTAAATGGTGCAAGGATGTTCTGGAGATTCGAGAGGAAACCAAGGTTTTTTGTGGGGGCCGGTGTGGACGATATCAAGGTGAGTTCTCTCGAGATCTTGATGACTTTCTCAGGTGGGAGGGTGTCAAGTCGTATACACTTCGAAAGATTGTGGCAGAGGTTGAAGCGCTTGAACTTGAGTCAAGAGAC
>PJET01000072.1 GCA_002825515.1 Candidatus Thorarchaeota archaeon MP11T_1
CTTCTCCTAGGTGGACTGGATGCAAGCTTCAAAGAGGATGATGAAGATATGCGAAGTGTTCCGACGACTGCCTATGGAGATTTACTTGAGAAGTGGAAAGTTCCTCTCCTTGAGGAAGGTCTCTTTGTCGCTGGTCCCTTGGCCCTGTTCCTCGCTGAATTAGAGATGCATGATGCTCCTGCAATTGGCCTCCTTACTTATGCTACACGAGGACGTCCTGATCCTCGCTCTGCCGCTACAATGCTTGAGAAAATCAATGAGGTTTATGGCGTTGGAGCGAATGTAGAGCAGTTGTTGGAGGAATCTCGTGAAATCGAGCGTCTTGAGAAGATGCGCAAGTCCATTGAGTCATCTGATCGAACAAGTGATATGTTTGTCTAACCGAGTCGTCTAATGAACCACCCAATGTCTATAAGATTCTTAGCAACCAATTTTTCACCGCTCAGACGATTCAGTTTTACAGCATCAATTGAGAGTGACGCGATACCAAGACATTCACGATTTTGATTCAGAACAAGGACTCTTTGTCCTCTCTTAAATCTTGAATCCAGTTCTATAACAGACTCTTTGAGAACACTTCTGCCATAGGTGAATGCTTCTGCACTTTGTTTTGATACAACTATGACGCTATCAGTCAGTGCCTCAAGCTCACTGAGAATCTGGAGACTCAGTCTGAACCTACCCTTAGCTATGGATCCCAGCTCCTTTCCAATGAACTGAATGTCCTGTTTTTCACCCTCTTCTGTCACAATAGTCATCCACTCTGTTGGTATAAGATAGAATGTCTTGGTGTCACCCTCTGACAATGCAACTGGAACGCGGTCTCCGAGCAGACTCTTTGTCACACCCTCGCCAAACTCCTCATCTATCTGCTCTATCACAGAAGCCCAATCAATGGGATCAACTAGAACTAGGCTCATATAGTCACACCTCCCTTTTGATCATTTTACAGATGAAGAAACCCTCTGTTCCGTGTAAATGCGGTAGAAATCGTCTTGAAAGTTTCAGTGATTCATTCAGTCTAACACCATATGGTTCAGAATATCCAGGTATACCAAAATCAAGGGCTATCTCAACAATTTCCATCTCTGGGTATCTATTGAGAATATCATCAACCACATACTCGTTTTCTTCAGGGGCAATTGAGCAAGTCGAATACACAATTGTTCCCCCATCCGTGAGGACGTTGACCGCAGCATCTAACATCTCATCCTCCCGTGTGGCACAATATCTGATGTCTGCCATGGTTTTGCTAGTTTTCCTTGTAGGATCTAACGGAATGAGACCCTCCCCAGAACAAGGTGCATCGAGAAGTATCCTGTCAGGTTCAAACTTGAGATTTTCTAGTTTTCTTGCATCACCTCGAAGCACTAATGAGTTAGTCACCCCACAACGGATGATGTTACTCTTGAGACTTGCCATCCGAATTCTATCTTGTTCGACAGCAATGACTATTCCTGTATTCATCATAAGCTGTCCAATATGAGTAGTCTTTCCCCCTGGAGCTGCAGCTAGATCAAGAATAGTTTCACCTGGTTGAGGATCTAGGACACTCACAGCTGTCATAGATGGCACTCCTTGTACATAATAGAAACCAAGCATGTGCTCAAGCATTGCACCGGGAGATAATCCGTCAAAATCTGCAAAGAAACCGTGTTCTAACCAAGGAATCTCATCAATAACTACAGATTTACTACGCAAGCGACTAAGAACTTCAGCATTTGTGGTCTTCAGACTGTTGACTCTGATTGATGATCTGACTGGAGATTCACAGGCTTCGAGAAACCTCAGAGTGTCTTCCTCACCCCATAATGCTAGGTAGCGTTCTAACATATATTGGAGATATCCATACTCCTTAGACAGCTCTTTGGCTCTGCTACGCAACTCTTTCGTGGACATCTCAATATCTCCAAATTTATGTACTAACTACTCACCAATATCTTCGTTCCATAGCACTGGATTTTCCTTGATGAATTTCTTCATGATTTCGATACATTCAGCATCATCTAGAACCGTTACATCGACACCTCGCGTACGTAAATACTCCTCAGGTCCCTGGAATGTTGTGTTTTCTCCAACTATTACTTTTGGTATGCCATATAGAAGGACAGCTCCACTGCACATGTCACATGGTGAGAGAGTGGAGAAGAGAACTGATTTTCTGTAATCTTTCGCAGTAAGTCTTCCTGCGTTCTCTAAACAGTCCATTTCCGCATGGAGTATTGCACTACTCTTCTGTATCCGTCTATTGTGACCTCGTCCCACAATCTTTCCATCAATAACAAGGACAGAACCTATTGGAATTCCACCCTCTGAAAGCCCTTTCTTGGCCTCGTCGATTGCTGCGTTCATGTATTCAGCCAAATTCTCCATCATTCTTACCACACTAATAATTCTCCAGAGCCCTCTTGAGTTCCGATGTTTCTGGTGGAATTAGCTTCGCGTCTGGTGTGAGTCTATCTGGTGTTGTCAAATCCTTGAAACCTGACCCTGTAATCGGAACTATAACACGGTCTGATCTGTCAATTATTCCTTGTTCAACGAGAATCTTTAATCCTGCTAATGCTGCTACGCCGCTAGGCTCAGCAAACACACCCTCCAACCTCCCCAGCATTACAAGAAACTCCTCAATCGCCTCATCAGAAACTGCAATAACCTCACCCATTGTTAATTTGAGAAATTTTATAGCTGCATCACCGTCCCAAGGGAAGGGATCTGCGAGTCCTCCTGCAACTGTTTGATTCGAGTCCCAAGGTGTGATATCTAGCGGATTCTGATCTTCTTTGAAGGCTCTCACAATAGGTGCACATCCCTCTGGTTGAACAACAACTGGGCGGGGAAGGTCATCTATCAACCCCATCTGCTGGAACTCCCAGAGTCCCTTCATTGTGCCTGCCATGAGACCGCCGCTTCCTGTGGGAAAGAGAATCCAATCTGGAGGGTTCCATGCAGTCTGTTCTGCTATCTCAAAGCCTAACGATTTGGTGCCCTCGAACTGGAAACAATTGAAAGGTCCAAAGGATGGCGAGGGAGTCCATCCAAATTCCTTGCAGGCTGCTAGGAGTAATGTCGTTGTTGGATCTACTCCTTCCTGTACCTTCTTTACTCTGAAGACTTTCGCTCCCAGAGTCCTCAGATGTATCAGTTTCCCTCTTGGAGCGTCCTCAGGTACAAAGACAACAGCCTGAAGCCCTGCTCTTGCTGCATAGGTTGACATAGATGCTGCTGCGTTTCCAGACGATGCCGCAGAAACTGTTGTGACACCATCTTCCAGTGCTTTACTGACTCCCACACAGATTGGTCTGTCCTTGAAAGAACCTGATGGATTGACAGTTTCTAGCTTGAGGGAGAGGTCTCTCATATCCAATTCGTTTGCTATCCGTTTACTCACCACGAGGGGTGTTCCGCCCTCTCCCAATGTCACGATGTTCTTCCGTTCATTGAGTGGCATTAATTCAAAGTATTTCCAGAGTCCTGGTGTCCTCTTTAATAGACTCTCTCTTGTGATGGCTTCCTTAATGACTTCAAGATCAAACTCGAAATCGATTCTACCTCCACATCCATCATTCGGAGGAACATTGGAGATATCGTAAGTCTTGCCACATTTAGCACATTTGATACTCGTTATTTTAGACAAAGTGACACCAGCCTTCCACACGAGGATTCTTCATCGTTATTTGGCTTATGGCTCAACCAATAAATGGAAACATCTAACAATCAAACGAGAGTCAGAGTCACTGAGGTTGATACAGATGAGAGATACATATGAAGTCGAGGTCAAGATTCCCATTGATAATTATGATGAGATGGAGAATCGGATTTTGAATGTTGGAGGAGAAAAGATCAATCAAGAAATCCAGATTGACTCATATTATGATCATCCCTGTAGAACCTTTCAAGAAACCGACGAAGCCCTCAGATTGAGATTCAGACAACCTCTTGAAGGTGAGAAACTTGGACCCTCAATTGATTTGATAGAACTCACTTACAAGGGTCCAAAAATAGATAGTACAACAAAGACCCGGATTGAGTCCTCTGTCAAACTATACGATGCTGAGGAAATCACATCTATTCTCGAGAATCTTGGATTTAAGTTGGTAGGAAAGATCACTAAGAAACGTCAATTTTTCAGCTTCCCCACAATATCAGTAAGCATCGACGACGTAGAAGATGTTGGTTTATATTTAGAGCTTGAAACAATTGCAAAGACCACTGATGAAGTAAACAAAGCAAGGAAAGAGATCTTTGCAATGATACGAGAACTGGGTCTAGATCCCTCTAAATCGATTCGTGAGTCCTATCTTTATCTCTATTTTAATGATTGAACTTCTCTACAACTCGCTTCTAAGTTGGTTGACAAATGCTTCTAATGTCCGATGCCGCTGCTCTGCTTCAGTCCGGGTTGGCTCTGTATGCATCAAATCTCTAAGTTTTAGCAGCTTTTCATCAGCGTGATTTAGGAATCCCGCAATTCCTACTCCCGTGCGAACCGCTTGTGCAATGGCACGAAAAACGCCAATAGCTCCAATCGCATCGAGTTTGTCAACATCACTCAATATCTCACCCTCAAGGGAGTTTGGCTCAAGACCCTCACTGAATCTGTGAGTTCTTATCACGTCTACAACATGATCGATTTCTGAATCGTTGAACCCACACTCAATGAGGATACCTCTCCCCATCTCACCAGACAGAATAGAGTGAGAAACTGCAGTTTCTTCTTCTTGAGGCCTACCAATATCATGAAGAAGTGCAGCTGCACCAAGCACCTTGAGGTTTGCATCTAAGTCTGCACCTATTTCCATGCACATCTCATAGACTCTCATTGTATGGTCCAATGCGTGTGCTCCCCCTCCAGTCTTGACAAGCTCTTGCCTAACGAATTCCTCGATTCTCTTCTCTTGTGATGTTATGATTCGAACCCCCATTTTTTCTCTGGTTGTGTTTATCTTGTATACTGATGACTATCGTGTGTGACTCTATTTCACTTCAAGACACTTTCGATAAACGAAATCGGGTTCAGCTGAAATATCCTTTAATTGTTAGAAAAGGACGTTTGACAGTAACTTGCGCCCCACGTATGTTACATTTCACGCCATCTCCCAAACTTGGCGAACGAGAGGACAAATCCATTGAGCGCCGAAACAACAACCACCCGAAAACGAATGGGTCTAACAACAATCATCAGTTCAATCATCATAGTGTCAAGTCTAGTCTGGGCTACCTACAGTTTTGGCGTACTTCAATTTGGTGTGGTAAGGGACTACGACCCACATTACAAATACGACGACATTGAATATTGGCCATATGACAACAATTTCACGGGTGGAAATACTAACTGGTTTGATAATATCAACTATACAAGAGTACCCTTAGACCTGCCCCTTCCTGATGATCTCTTGGACCGATTGGATGATACGGTATTCGTGGTAGAGCCACAAGACCCTGGTCAATTATGGCGTACAGGAGCATATGATTTGTACGATGGATTGAGTTGGGGCAAGTCCGATATCAGCAATCGGTTTCTCTATGATGAGGAACTCATCACATATCCTGAGGCAACAAACACCATATACACGATATACTTCTATGCCACTGCGGGAGCCTCAGTTGGATCAATAGAGCTTCCTACAATCTTTCCAAATATCCGAGTGATTGAGGACTCTTTCAAAACATACTCTCTTGTGGATGACACGACACTGCAGGAAGACAATCCTAGCCGACTTCTCAGCTATGATCTGCAAACAGATATCTATGGCACACTTCTCCTCAATCCATTCATTCAGGGTACTACTGGTGATGATGTTCTGATGAGTTATGATCTCACTTTTGTTGATCAGGATATTGACTACATAATAGCAAATGCTCGTGATGGTGCTAGTGCACCCCAATATACCAGAATCTTCAAAGATCTCTCATTAGTTAGTCCACTCTCTGACCGTGTAATTGACAATGTGACCCCCTTTCAGTCGTTAGGAAACAATGCCTATGAGAAGGCGATGGCTGTTCAGGTCTATTTCCAGAGTACTTTCAATTTAATTATCGATGAATTTGCTTTAAGTGACCGACCAGTGGACCAAGAAACTACGGACTGGTTTCTTGAGCGCGGGGGTGGACTTCCCATGGATTTTGCCACAGCCTATTGTGTCTTCATGAGGCAATTGGATATTCCAGCACGCTTGGTGATGGGATATGCTTTGGGTGAACGAACTCCTCCAGATCAGAGAACAGTCATGGTGCGCCATATGCAGTTTTGGGCAGAAGTGTACATTCCAACGGCTGGTGGAGATGGCGAGTGGATTCAGGTAATTCCAACTCCCTTACCTGATCGGTTTGGAGGTGGAGAGGACCCCGAAAACACTCCTATCCCCGATGTTGAACTCCTTATTTGGCCTACTAGCGGTCAACCCTGGGCAATAGTAGGAGATTCATTCAATCTGAGCACCTCACTTACAGTGGAAGGAATTCCAGTCACTACTCCAGAAACTCTTGTCATCTATGACGAATTAGACCAGATACTAATCGGACTGTATACTGTCGGTGAACAGATTAGCTATACATTTCCCTCTGATGCTACAATTGATTACCATATTATATCCGCTACATGGCAGACTGCAGAATTGTATGTGGTAAATGCCACGTCTGTCTATGCTGTCGGAACGCCTAGTCCCTATTCATCACCCACGTTTCAAACTGAAGCAGGTGGCTTCATATTGAGCGAAACAAGGCAACTCAATGTCAGTCAGGGTTTGGACACTCATGTTGCCTACTGGGAGGATACAGTGCATGTTTATGGTACAATGAAAATAGGAGATCCCCCGATACCCGTCAATAGCTCAAATTACGACAACAGGAATATCGGCATCTACTGGGATGACACATTCATGGGAAACGCTACAATTGACGAGTACGGTTATTACGAACTTTATATTTACGTTAATCCAATGGATTTTTCACTGATGACTGTGGGAACACACAGAGTGTGGTCATGGTACTTGGGAGACTGGGATGATGAAGGCTTTCCGCGCTTGACTGAAGCATTCTCTGATGATAACAACATCACAGTTTGGGGACGTGTGGGTTTTGATTTGTATGTCTACCCAACTGATATTGCTGCTGGCGAAACAGTGTATTATGATGGTGCAGTCTATTTTCTGAACGGTACATACTTACCCTCAGGAGAAGAGGTCGGTGTCTTCTTCTCTTCTCAAGCCAGTGAATTAGTCAGTACAAACTCCACTGGCGGCTTTCAATGGAGCTATAATATTCCAGTTACCCAACCTGATGGTTCATATTTCGCCTATGCGAACTGGACTTCCAGTTGGCCTTTCATTGAGGGAAATTGGAGTATTTCGATTGAAGTTATTGTTGGTTCCAGTGGAACACAACTATCAATCTACCCCGATAGGGATCCGCTTTACGTTGCTGAAATCATTACAATCCATGGGTATCTGACACATGTTTCAAATGGTACAGGTATCGGTGGTCGCCTCGTTGATATTTACTGGAACAATGGAACAACATTTCACCTAGGGTCTGTATCCACAGCCCCTGATGGTTACTACGAACTCATCTATACAATCCTTGTATCAGATGAAGGACCAGTTGAGTTCTGGTCAAATTTCACATCATCGGAATCCACTCTGGCAAGCTCCGAATCGGAACCGCATATTTTCAGCAATGTAAAGAAATGGGATGTTTCTCTAGATCCAATTTTTGTCACTCCAGACCCTGTATTCCTTCTACAACCAGTTGATATACAAGGGAATGCAACATTACCTGAGTTTTCTTTGCCTTTAGCGAATGAATGGGTTGACATCTGGTTAGAAAACAGCACTGATATATACTGGATTGGAAGTGCTTTGACAAATTCCTCAGGAGGATACTTTTTCCAATACATAATCCCTATTGACCAAGTAACAGAAATGGTCTATATCTGGGCAAATTACACATCAACATACTATTACATCTATGATGGTCCTGATTCTGTCCATGAGGATCTCCTCATTGAAGCAACTGATACACTCATCTCAATTCAGGATGACTTTACATTCTATTATGTAAACGAAACAATCTTACTCTACGGTAACCTACAATTTGCTAATGGCACTCCAATTCCGTTTCAAATAGTAGATATCTACTGGACAAACTCAAGTGGAACTTATCCTTTCCAGAAGGAAACTGATGCATTTGGTAACTATCAGATGATATACAACTGTTCACCAACAAAAGATGACCCTGAAACAATAACTGTTGATGTTTATTGGACTTCCTATACCCCAGAGTTCGATGATGCCTTTAGTTCATTATCACCTCCTATTCAATTACAGCGCTATGACCTTGAGATTACTATAACAGCACCCACCCAATTATACGTGGATGAATTGGACTTTGATATCCAAGGTATACTCACATATCTCGGAGGATTTCCTCCTGTCACCGATGAGTGGGTTGACATCTATTACCACGATGGCATGAGTTGGGTACCGGTTGATGCTCAATTAACTAACTCATCAGGAGGGTTTCTCTCACCACTCACCTTTGGAACATATGATGATGGGATTGTCAACTTTGCTGCTGTGTTTTGGAGTCCAGACCTTCTACATAATAATGCAACTACGTTCTTTAGCATCACTCGAGTGAAATATGCAGTGAATCTCGAGGTTACTCTAGACTTCAATCCGGTTATGCAGAATGAAACCCTGACTATTCATGCGTATCTCTACTTTGCTCACAATGGAACTCAGATTTCAGATGCCGATATCCTCATCTATTGGGAGAATAGCACACTCCCCATCCCATTCTTAGGTACGATTACAACCGATGGTACT
>PJET01000073.1 GCA_002825515.1 Candidatus Thorarchaeota archaeon MP11T_1
CGATTAAGTGTGACCTATGTGGGGGAGATCCGGCCTGTATAAAGGCTTGTGATTATAAGGCAATCAGTATGGTTGATGCAAAGATTGAGGGATTGGATTCTCGAAGAAAGGGTATTGAAGTGGTCTATCAGGCACTGGGTGGAAGAGGGGAGGTTCAAGAATGACATTTCCATACAAAGGCTATGCCGGGTACTATCTGGATGTTGATCTGACAAAGGGAAAAATCCACAAAAAAGAGATGGAGAAAGACTGGGCAAGGCTCTATCTTGGTGGAAGTGGTGTTGCTGCGAAAATCCTATGGGACCGAACAGGACCAGACACAGATCCTCTTGGACCAGATAATGTACTAGTTTTAGGAACAGGACCACTCACTGGTGCCATGTTCTCTCCATCTGGTAGAATGATGTTTGCTGCAAAAGGACCATTGACTGGAGTCTGGGCGGAGAGTCATGTTGGGGGTTTCATGGGTCCAGAGGTAAAGTACGCTGGATTTGATTTTATCATATTGAACGGTCGATCAGAGAAACCAGTGTATCTTTACCTAAACGATGGGGATGCTGAACTACGAAACGCGTCTCATCTATGGGGCATGGAAACCGATGTGACGACTCGAACAATCAGAGATGAACTCAAAAATCCTACAATTGAAACTGCAGTTATAGGTCCAGGGGGCGAGAATAAAGTCCTATATGGAGCAATTATTGTCGATTTCTATAGAGCCGCTGGTCGGGCAGGTCTTGGAGCTGTTATGGGATCAAAGAATCTCAAAGCCATTGCGGCAAGTGGATCATTAGGAATAGAAGCCCATGATATGGACAAGTTTCTTGAAGCGAATAGACAAGAGATGGAGCGACTAAATGATCCACTCTGGACTGATTCATTGGCATCTCTGAGAAAGTATGGGACCACAGATCTTGTTGCGATTATCAATGAGATTGGCCGCCTACCTACTAAAAATCACTGGACAGGATTCTATGAGAAGGCTGATGACATCGGACCAGAAGTGATTGCCGAGAAGTATCGAATTGCACAGGAGGCATGTCATGGGTGTGCAATAGGATGCAAGTATATCATCCGAGTGATAGATAGTAAATATGCCACAGGTCCGATTGGTGGTCCAGAATATGAAACCCTGATGGCTTTTGGGTCCAACTGTCTGAATAATGATGTTGAGTCTGTCTTCCATCTGGGTAAGAGATGTGATTTACTTGGTCTGGACACTATCAGTTGTGGAAAGAGCATTGGATTCGCAATGGACCTTTGGGAACAAGGTATTATCACTGCAAATGACACAGATGGAATAGACCTTGGGTGGGGCAATGCGGAGGCATCTGTCCAACTAGTTGAGAAGATAGCCAAACGTGAAGGGTTCGGAGATACTCTCGCCAAGGGTGTTAGAAAAGCAGCTGAAACGATTGGTGGAGAAGCTTGGAAATATGCAGTCCATGTCAAAGGTCTCGAGGCTTCAGGACAAGATCCAAGAGCTCACCAGAGCATTGGACTTACTTATGCAACTAATGTGAGAGGTGCAGACCACCTGAGAAGTCTCTCTAGTCTTGAAGAACTAGGATATCCGGGTATTGTAATTGAGAGGTTCGGTAAGGACAAGGCGGATGCAATCCTAGACATCATGTCTCCTGAACACAAGGGAGAAGTCGTCTGGGACATGGAAGACCTATACGCTCTTGTTGACTCGGGTGTCATCTGCAAGTACGGAACAATGTGGCCTCCAGTCTACTACTTCGATACTTTCGTCAATGTGATACCACACCTGACAGGAATGGAAGAATGGGGAGATCCAAAGTTTGTACGGAAAACTGGAGAGAGGATTAGTCACCTGAGACGAGCTTTCAATCATAGGTTGGGTATCACAAGGAAAGAAGAAACCCTTCCAAAACGATTGCTAGAGGAGCCGATGCCGACTGGACCCTCTAAGGGTGGTCTTCCTGACCTCGAAATAATGTTAGATGACTACTACAAATTCCGGGGCTGTGACAGAGAAACAGGATTTCCACTGGAATCGAAACTCCAAGAGTTGGACCTCGACTTTGTGCTACAGGACCTGAGGGCACGGGGTATGACAAGGTAACCAAAGTGTAGAAATAAATGGGATTACCTTTAAGTAAAGGTCCCAACGGCACAAGCCTATAGTTGTCCGTTCTATTTTACAGAAGGCGACCAGATGAAATGATTGAAAGGAGTGCAATGGAACGGCAGGTCTTCCTCTATACTTTAGGAGCTATCATAGGCGTTGTTTCAGGTATCACTGCGGTCTTATTTAGATGGGTGATTCTTGTTATCAGTAATTTCTTTTCCATTATCCCACAGTATATTGGAATTCTGGGGTGGGTAGTACTTCCAATCATTGGTGGATTAATCGTGGCTTTCATTGTTGTGAGATTTGTACCTGAAGCAAAGGGACATGGTGTACCAGAAGTAATGGAAGCCTATGCTCTTCAAGGAGGAAAGATACGATTTCGTGTACCATTTCTAAAGAGTCTAGCTTCCGCGATTTGTATTGGTTCAGGAGGGTCTTGTGGTCGCGAAGGACCAATTGCACAGATTGGTGCAGGCGCAGGCTCGATTGTTGCCGAGATATTCAAGCTTGACAAAAGGGAAAGAAAGACGCTTGTTGTGTGTGGTCTATCATCTGGAATCGCTGCTACTTTCAATGCACCATTAGGAGGTGCGCTGTTTGGAATCGAGGTTTTGGCAGGAGGTATTATTGGTTTCTCAATATTGCCTGTGATTTTGGCATCTGTAATTGCTACAGCACTTGCTGATTCTATACTTGGAGCTGTTGTTTCATTCCAAGCCCCTCTGTTCACCATGGGACATCCTCTTGAACTAGTATTATATCTTGGTCTTGGACTTATGTTGGGTCTTGCTAGTGTCATTTGGATGAGAGGGTTCTACTTCATAGAGGATCTTTTGGAGAAGCTCCGTGCTTCAAAGTATATTCTCCCAGCAATTGGGGGTTTGCTTACAGGTCTCTTGGCTGTTGGTGTAATCTTCCTGGAAAGCATTTTTTCGTATTCTGGAGAATTCTCAATCAATCAACCATATTATCCTGCAATAATGGGAGTCGGTTATGCATTCATTGATGCCACACTCATTGGAAATGTAGCATTGGGAGCCCTTCTCCTCTTTGGAATAATGAAGATTTTGGCCACTAGTTTTACATTGGGATCTGGAGGGTCAGGTGGAGTTTTTGCACCGACCCTTTTCATAGGAGCTGCATTTGGTGGCGTTTTAGGATTTGTCTTTTCCATTCTTCTGCCCTGGGCAGTCCCACAACCAATGGCATTTGCCCTAGTAGGTATGGCTGCACTCTTTGCAGGATCTGGAAGAGCTCCTATCACATGCATTGTCATGTTGATGGAAATGACAGCTGATTATTCATTGATACTGCCTTTGATGATTGCAGTTTCTACATCCTATCTGGTTTCATCCCTCCTCGAACCAGAGAGCATTTACACAATGAAATTAGCTAGGAGAGGAGTCCGCCTTCAACGAGGCTCTCATATCGAAGTTCTCAAAACACTCAAGGTCAATGAGATAATGACAAAGGAGCCTACAGTTCTAACACCTGAGATGACTGTATCTCAGGTCTATGCAATAATTGATGAAACTCATCATACCAAGTTCCCTGTCGTTGACGAAAATCGCAATGTCCTTGGTATTCTGATTGCTGAGGATTTGTTTCAAGAACCAAAAGAAGAAGGAAAGGAAAATCAGGTGAAAGATCTTATGAACACCGATTTTCTACATCTATCCCCCGAATGTACTATGGATGGAGCACTTCAAGCAATGATTAGTAGAGATGAAGGTCATGCTGTGATTGTTGACCCAATTTCTCCAAATAGAATGATTGGCTACATCACCAAAGCTGATGTTCTCAAGGCCTATGAGATATCCATTATCAGACTACAAAAGGCAGGCATAGATGTAGAGGACATCAATCCTGCAGACATCATAGATGTAACTTGAAGATTCAATCTAGTGACTAGTAGAACTCTTTATGTTAAAAGAATCATATTCAGCGGCATGGCCGATATCAGCACAGAATTTGCTGGACTGAAACTGAAAAATCCCATCATGACTGCTGCTGGACCTACATCCAGAGATGGAATGTCTTTACTCAATGCTGCAGCTGGAGGTGTGGGAGGTCTTGTTGCCAAGACAGTGAGTGTCAGACCAGCAGAAGTCCCTCGACCGAACATGGCCGCGCTCCAGAATGGAAGAGTTGGATCACGTAGAGGAATATTGAACGCAGAACTCTGGAGTGAGTTGCCTGTTGAACAATGGTTGGAGAAGGAGTATGCCATTGCTCTAAGCTCAGGTCTCCCGCTGATAGCAAGTGTTGGATACACTCCGGAGGATGTTTCACAATTAGGACCCAAATTAGAGAAGGCAGGAGTGAACGCTATCGAGTTCAGTACACACTATGTCGGCGGACACACTGAGATTGCAAAAGCTCTGAAGGAAGTCGTTGAAATTCCAATCTTTGCCAAGATCAGCCCAAAGGTAGATGTTGTTGAGGTGGCCAAATCAATCGAACCCCATGTGGATGGCATTGTAGGCATAAACACCTATGGACCATGTCTTAGAATAGACATCGAAACTGGGAAGCCCGCATTGGGAAGCAGTGATGGCTTCGGGTGGATGAGTGGGGCGGCATTAAGACCGATTGCCATAAGGTGCATAGCAGATATCGCACGGGCAGTTAATATCCCAGTTATTGGTGTGGGTGGCGTGGCTTCTGGAGAGGATGTGATTGAGTTCACAATGGTGGGGGCATCTGCTGTCCAAGTCTGTACTGCATCGATTCTAGAAGGTGACACCGTATACGGATCAATTGCCAAACAGACAAAGGACTGGTTGATTGAACACGATTATGATTCACTCGATGATATTAGAGGAAAAGCCCTATCGCACTTGGATGGCAGTGCCACTTTGACACCACCACCTTCAGTGGATATGGAGAAGTGCACTCTGTGTGGACTCTGTCCTAAATCATGCGTCTATGGTGCAATAACAGTGGACAAGGAGAAGGACTTCTTTGAGATTGATAGTGATTTATGTCAAGCCTGTGGTATGTGTATCTCTGTATGTCCGTATCATGCATTAAATCCAGACTAGACCCAGAGGATAGTGTCAAGATTTGGTGTAAGTAGCTTAACCTTTCCTTTTGTCACTGCATAATCGTTTTCTATCCTGACGCCACCAATACCCTCTAAGTAAACCCCTGGTTCGATAGCCAGAATGTTTCCTTCAACAAGATGAGCTTCGAGATTATACAGGCTTGGTTGTTCGTGCACCTCAAGTCCAATGCCATGACCTAGACCATGGGTCATCCCATCTTTTGCATCAGGATTGAGTCTTCTAGAGTCAAACCCATGTTGTTTCAATGTATTGAAGCATGCCAGGTTTACATCATCAATTTTTGCTCCATCAGTAATCGCGTCCACCGTTGCATCAGAAGCTGCTTGTACAGCTTCATACATCTCTTTCACTCTGTTAGAGGGAGTTCCTTTTACTATGGTCCGAGTGACATCTGCAACATAACGCTCGTGCTTGAGTCTTGGGAACACATCTAGGATGATAGGTACATCGGCCTTAAGCTCATCCTCTGGATTACCCAAGTAATGCCAGTCGAATCCCAAAGCACCAACTGCAAGGATTGAGTCTTCGGAAGACTCTGCATTCCTGTCCAACAAGAAGTGTTCAAAAGCAAGTTTCACTTTTCCAACTGTAAGAGGTGCACCCTGATGGATTAGTGTCTTGTTGGCACCGACATCACAGTCCTTTACCATCTCTACAACCTTTGAGATTGCACCAACAGTGGCAACTCCTGCTTTTTTGATCTTCTTTACCTCTTCTGGTGTCTTCGTGGCTCTTGCATCAGGAATCATATCACGGACCACTTTTACATTCATTCCATGTTTTTGCAACAGAACAAATATGCTTGAAGGGATATCATCAGGGACACCGAGTATATTTCCTGTGAAGTGTTCTTGAAGCATGGGTACAAAAAGAGTGTCTTGATTATCCCTGACCACTTTATTTTCCTTAAGGAGCTGAATGACAGATTCACTCATATCATATGTCTGTTTCACAAAGCTCTCTTTCTTCACCCGATCTAGTGTATTGAATATGGTTCCAATAATACCCTGCTCACCTTTATTCTGAAGATAGAATATTCTGTCCGTAGAGAGAAAACCAGTGAGCCATAGAATATTTTGAGAGCTAAACGCATCACCGTAGGTGAAGAATCCGTCGATCTCATATTTCTCCATAAGTGCATCCATATCTTTGAGCATAGTATTCCCCTTATCGTTGAGGTCGAGCTTGAGAACTGATGAAAAAGGCTTCTATTTACGGTGGGAGATATGATCTCATTCGGTTTTCAATCATGACTCGATTAGGCATGTCGTAGGGTCCTACTGTTTCTGCATTAAATGAAGAACAGGTTGCTCCAAATAGGCCAGCTCTGGAAACATCTGCGGATCTCATATACTCCATGAGAAAACCAATGGTATATGTGTCTCCGCAACCAGTTGAGTCTACCTGGGTTTTAGACAAGACGAGGGGGATATCTATTTGGGAGTTACGGGTGTAGATAGTAGACCCTCGGTGATCTCGAGTGACAATGACTATAATGGGACCGAGATTCAGGATATGACTTACTACTGAAAGTTCGGACTCGTATGCGTCTGTTAGTTTCAGTTCAGAATCATGATACTTGACGACATCGACTTGGCTGAGTATCGCATCACGTTCATCCCATGATCTTAGAGATACAATTCCTTCATCAGATATAGCACGTACATATCCCTGAACATCAAGGGATATCAAAGCACCTTCTTTGCGAGCGGCCTCATAACAAGAGGAAACTATCTCATCAGGTGTCAAAGGAGAGAAATGAATAATTTTTGCGAAAAAGTGCTCTTCGCTAAAGTCAGCTGGTTCTATTGAGGGAGCAAGTGATTCAACCCTCTGAATACGTCTTCCTCGTGTATCATATTCATTGACAAATCGTGTTGTGTTGTCCCCCGATGTTTGGAGTCCTGAAAGATCAAGTCCACTTGATTCTAATGTGTTTCGATATTCATCCTCGAAATCTTCTCCAACCCTTGAAATGATAGCAGCCCCAAATGCACCAATTGCTGGTGCTAGCATGGCATAGGCTGTTCCACCGCCAAGAGCCTCTCGTTTGGTTTCAGGTGTAATTATGAGGTCTCTACTCAGGTGGCCTACAACAACAATCTCCATTTTCTAATTGTAGTTTCCCAAGACCTCTCCTATAACTCCTATGCTCTTAACAAGTATGTAACAGGCCAGAAGGCAACGGTTTTAATCACATAATCTATGCAGATTTATTGGTGTATAGTTTGGCCCGAGTCACAGCGAAATTCTTCGCAACAGTTAGAGAAATCACAGGAGTCAGAAGTGCAGAATTTGAAGCGAAGAATATCACAGAGCTGCTAAAGGTTCTATCAAAGACATATCCAAGATTTTCGGAAACAGTACTGAAAGACGACTCAATGGAACTCAAGCAGTTTTTCTCATGTATGGTCAATGGGAAGCGTATTGAACTCTTGGACGGCTATAACACTGTGCTCAAAGACAATGATGCTGTAGCTCTATTTCCTCCAGTCGGAGGGGGATAAATGAGCAGCACTCTCACATCTACTTTTAGAAAACAGGTGAGAGGCTCAGCAGATTTAGTTGTAAAGAATTCTCGGCTTCTTCTAGAATCAGGAATAGCAAGGGGTGGAATTGGAGTCAGAGGGGGAAAAATCGTCATTATAGCTTCTGATGAACATCTTCCTGATGCTTCAACAGTTATTGATGCTGAAGGGAAGATACTGATGCCAGGATTGATTGATGCACACGCTCACATCCATGACCCTACAATGTTGGAGCATGAGGACTTCACAACAGGCTCACAGGCAGCAGCAGCTGGTGGAGTAACAACAATTGTAGATATGCCGCTCACAAATCAAGTTGACTCGATTCAGGCTGTTGATGAGAAGATTGCACAGGGAGAGTCCATGAGTGTAATTGATTTCGCATTATATGCAGGAATGATGAACTCAGGAAATATTGATTCGATTTTACCCTTGATTCAAAAGGGAGTTGCCGCATTCAAGGCTTTCACCTGCGAGCCATATCAGACTAGTAGCGGCGTCATTGTAAAATGCCTTAGTGAGTTGTCAGAGTATGGAGGTCATCTCACAGTTCATTCAGAAGATCAGGGAGTCTTGGATGAGTTCAGGAATGAGATGGATGGAGACTGGGATGCACCCATAAGTCACTCCTTGTCAAGACCAAACATCTCAGAGTATATTGCAGTCAAAACGAATATCGATATAGTGGAAAAGACTGGAGGACACCTGCATATTGCCCATGTGACCACACGTGAAGGGATTCTTGAAATTGAGAGAGGCAAAATCAGGGGGAATATGGTAACTACAGAAGTATGTCCACATCACCTTGTCTTCTTTAGGGATGACATGAATCGATTGGGGCCAAAGAGTAAGCTAAACCCGCCATTGCGGACAAAAGAAGATAGAGCAGCACTCTGGTCTGCACTGTTGCGGGGGTCTATAGACATAGTTGTGAGTGACCATGCACCTTGCCCGTCTGACAAGAAAGAAGCTGGTACAGGGGACATCAGAGAGGCGTGGTCAGGTGTTGACGGAACACAGATGATACTTAGAGTACTTCTCTCTGAAGGAATCAACAAAGGGAGATTATCACTATCGAAACTACTTCGGATTTGTTCTCGCAATCCAGCGAG
>PJET01000074.1 GCA_002825515.1 Candidatus Thorarchaeota archaeon MP11T_1
GGCGAATTTCCCTAGAAAAGATTGCACAGGAATCAGGTGTATCAATATTGAATGTGACCAAGATTCTTAATGACCTTCTCGATGGTCGAGAACTTTCTGGAAGAGTCGATCATGACCTGGGTGATTTTATCTTAGGAACCGGAACGGGTCCTGCTCCAAAGACCATTTCTATCTGTCCTTTTTGCAGAAACGATCTCAAACGTATCGGAGTGAAAGGCGAAACCGTTACCTGTAGCATGTGCAAAGAGTCGTTCATTATATCTTGATGTTTTGTATGAGGAATATTCATGGACTTCTTTCAGGCATGTCTGAAAGCGGATGTTCGCGCAGCTGTGAATGCCATCGTGAAGATGATGTCTTCAGCCCGCCCGTCAGCAATTTGGGCTGTTTTGATGCATGGTGCCGCATGGCATGAACAGCGTACGTATGACACACCCCATTCAACAATTGTCGTCAACTCGATTCACAGAATGATTGAGGACCTAGGAAATCATCCTAAGTTAACAACAGGTACATCAGATTCAGTCAATGTCCAACTTGAAGCAGAACGAAGGATGGAACTCCAGGAGTTGCTTGTCCAGCGTTTGGCTTTCTATCTGACCCATATCGATCTCTGGGCTCCAGAGAAGGGTCCGAGGTATAATGTGGACAAAGGAATCGACTCGCCGGATAACGCACTTCGTAAGTTCGCAACTTCGGTCAGGCAAAAAAGTGATGTTGGAGCTTGGGAAGCATCGGTCATTCTGGCATCAAGGGAGGAGCCTGTGAGGTTGAAACGTATTGTAGCTTCGCTCACAGCTGAAGAGCCAGACAGACTGGGACACTGCTATATCATGCCATACTCCCTCATTGCAGAGCTCCCTGCTGCTGAGTATACTAGACCACAGATTGCAGTACTCTGGCATCTGATGGAATATCTTGTGAGGAAGGTCCCTTCGAAATCCCCTGATGGGTTCTTGATGGATGACAAGTTATCAAAACTAACAAAGCCAACCGATTTATCAATACATAGAGATATTTTTTTGAATTCTGTCGTAAACTTTGGTATTCTTGGACACAATGCCATATTCGCACATCGAATCGCGGAATCCAATAGTCAAGGACTATTGACATCAGACAATGTTGGGTGGCTTCTTGATAAACTGAAACAGAATGTTGGCAGTCCTATACTCCCTGAAGAAAAGATGACTCTAAAGAGTGTAATCAAGAAAAAATCTGCTAGCGATTGGGATCAACAACCAGTGTCAGTTCGACTCCCTCATACGAATAGTGTTGAAGAGTGGCTCTCCAGCGAATCATCAGGACTTTGGACTAGATTTATCCACTCAAAGTCGAGTGAGTTTGAAACAATAATTACTGAACTTGATGAGAACGATTGGCCACACGTTAGAACCTTACAATACCTCATGTCGACTCTTCTTGGAAATCCTGGTTCTACTCATGTGATTATCTTCACTCAGTCAGTCTGGAATCTTGTTGACTATGGTCTAGTTCCTCAAGACCTAGCTGCACTACAGGTTCACAGGATGCTTCGCAAGTATCTCTATGATTGGTGAATCACTTCCTACTCAGGATGAAGAAATTGTCCTCTTTGACATCAATTGTGAATAGGTCTATTAATCAGAGAGTGGGAGAAAAATGGAATCTCTTTGACTGCTAGGAAAAATACAGAGAGAGGGAATTCCCCTCTCTGTCAATTTACTTCTCGTCACCTATTCTGTAGGATTCAGCAAGAAGATCCGGGATATACCGAACCTTCATGTTAGATTCCTTCATCATATCGTTGATTTGGATGGTACAGAATGGACACTCGGTCGTAACCATGTCAGCACCTGTTGCTTCTATGTACTCCTTCTTTGTATTGGCAATCTTCTGGGACAATTCACGCAGACCTGCACGAACTCCCCCGCCGGCACCACAACAACGGTTCTTGTATGGATCATCTATGTATTCCACACCCGGAATCATTTTGAGAAGCTCTATTGGTTCATCATAGACATGCTGACCTCTACCTAAGTGGCAGGGTTCATGATAGGTGATTTTCATTCTTATTTCGCCCTTTGGTGGAACTATGTTCTCCTTACCAATCACCTGAATCATATACTCAGCCATGTCATAGACCTTGTAGAGTGGCGGCTCACCACGCTCTTCCTCAATGAAGGGATAGTGGTCCTCTCGAAGCGTCTTGCCACAACCCGCACATGCTACTACAACAGTGTCGCAATCATACTTTTTGCAGGCTTCCTCGAATATCTCGGTGACCCTTCGTGCTGCAGCATGTGCAGTGTTGAGGTCTCCAGTCCTGAAAGCAGGACTTGCACAACACCACTGTTCTTTCGGGACTACTACATCGATACTGTTGCGGTTCAGAACATCAATCAAGGCCTTTCCAGTGCTTTGCATTCGGTAATCAATGAGGCAGCCTGTGAAAAAGGCGACTCGACCTCGTGGGTTGTCTACAAAGAATGTAGCATCTTTAACCTGCTTAAGAAGAGGAGTATCCTTGACAGGTACAGCCCTGCCAGTTTCCTTAATGGAGTCAAGAAATGCTTGCTGGCCTTCAGCAAGTGGATATCCAGCCTCTACCGCCTTGGCGCGGAGTAATTCCACTGCTAAGGCTGGAATGTCTATTTTCTTTGGACAGATATCAGTACACATCTTACACGTTGTACACGAGTAGACTGACTCGTTCATCGCCATTGCTACGCGGTCTTCAACATCTCGTGGATCAAGCTCTAATCGTGCAATCTGGCGAATAATCATTGGACCAGGGTAATCCCAAGTTTCATGGACTATTGGACAATTAGAGAGACATGCACTACATTCGATGCATTTCCGAATCTCACGTAGTTTCTCAATCTCTTCAGCGTGAATGATTTCTGGATGCTGTGGTTGTTTATCACGTGCAACATATGGACGAATTCGTCTGATACGATAAGTTGTCTGTGCCATGTCAGTGACTAGATCCTTGATAATAGGCATCTTCTCCAGTGGTTCGAGAAGTAGGTCTTCATCTGGGTCAACCTTTGTCCGACATGCGATTCGTGCTGTATGGTTGACCTTCACTGCACAAGAACCGCATTGACCACCTCTGCATTCCCAACGAAAAGCCAAGCTTGAATCAAACTTGTCTTGGATGAAAAGTAGTACATCCAGAACAGTCATCCCAGGCTCATATTCTACATCAAAATTTTGGAAATATGGTGCATCATCACTATCAGGATTGTATCTCTGCACGCTTGTTTTGATTGTCTTTGTCATGTGATGGCCTCCTTATGGGGGTGTAATCTCTGTAATCACAAGGTTTTCCTTTCGCAGTTCCATCTTGCCGTCCTTACCCTTGCGGATTATGATATTGTAATAGCCCTTATCGTTGGGGTCGGCGTCTACTCTATAGTGTGCTCCTCTACTGCCCTTTCTCATGAGCGCAGCTTCCGCGACCATTCGTGCTGTGGTGACCATGTGTACAAATTCGATTGCTTGATGCCAACCTGGATTGAAACGCTTCACAGGGACATCGACCTTAATCTTGGGTAAAACGTCTTTCTCTATTCGTTTGAGTTCCTTGACTGCGTATTGCATTTCTTCTTCTTTTCTGAAAATTTGGACCTTGGTCCACATGAGTTCAGTGAGCTCACCACGTGCATCTGCAGGTGAGATCCCTTCCTTACGGTTAAGCATTGCTTCAAGCCTTTCAAACTCTGTCTTGATCTCCTCACGATCTACACCTAGATGAGTGGTTTCTTTTGCATATTCTGCGGCTTTTTCACCTGATAGTGCACCATAAACTTGGGTGTCCGCCAGTGCGTTCCCCCCCAATCTATTTCCACCATGAACCCCACCTGTGCATTCACCAGATGCGTAAAGACCTAGAATATTTGTGGCTGAATTTTCATCAATTTTGATGCCTCCCATGAAATGGTGAGCTGTGGGTGAAACTTGCATAGGTTCCTCCCGGATGTCTACTCCAGCGTCTTCAAATTGTTCAATCATGCTCTCCAATCTGAATTCAATAATTGAACGGGGTAGGTGTGCTATACTCAGATAGACCCCTCCATCCGGTGAACCCCTTCCTTCGCGAACTTCAGTCATGATTGATCGTGCAACCTGGTCACGACCAGCAAGTTCCATTACTTCCGGATAGTACCGGTTCATGAAACGCTCTCCTTTGTTGTTTAGAAGGATGCCTCCTTCACCACGCACCGCTTCAGTGACAAGGCGTCCCTTGGCAGATTCAGGTTTGACCATACCAGTGGGATGGAATTGAATCATCTCCATGTCCATCATCTCACAGCCTGCTTCGTAGGCCATTCCATAGCCGTCTCCAACATCCAACTGGGCGTTACTTGTGACACTAAAGATTCTTCCAGCTCCTCCGGTCGCCATGACGACGGACTTTGCACGGAACACAAGATAGTCACCGTATTTCAGGTCTACAGCACAGACACCCGAGATTTTGCCATCTGTGACTAAGAGCCGTGTTGCGAATACCTCGTCAAACACTCTTACAGATGTCTTGCGGATGGCTTCGGTCAAAGTAACCATTATTTCAGAACCTGTCCTGTCCGAAGCATACGCAGTTCTTCGCCAGCTCTGTTTGCCAAACGGTCTCTGAGCGATTTTCCCCTCAGGGGTCCTATCGAAGACAGCACCCATATCCTCAAGGTCAAAGATTCTTTGTGGGGCATCTCTAACAAGAATCTCTGCGAGTTTCTGATTATTCAGATAGTTGCCACCCACGATTGTATCCTTGAAGTGAGTTTCAGGGTCATCATCTGGGTCAACATTGCCCAGGGATACATTGTAACCGCCCTCGGCCATGGCTGTATGTGCCTTTCCGAGGAGCTCTTTACTAAGCATGATAACGTCTAGGTTGTGCTTTGATGCTTCAATTGCAGCACGGCAACCAGCACCACCAGCACCAACAACAAGTACGTCACACATGATCGTCTTGTAGTCCAACCACAGTCCTCCAGTGGAGAGCTTTCTCCTTGGTTAAGCCGTCGGGACGGGAGCCTCTCTTTAAGAGTTACTGTTCAGCTATAAGTAGAAGATATTGGTAAACCAGAGTCTGCCCAAAGCTAGAGCAACGCGTGATAAGCAATTTTCTGAAAATGTTTATTTTGTTATAAATGAAAATCGATTGTGAGGGGATTATTTGGCGTTCACAACTATGACAATTACTCTACTTTCTTGTTTGATTTCACTGATTATTGCAACCGTTGCTGGACATTATTATGCACGTAATCTAGATACAGGATTTTTGAAAACACTTTTTGTATTGGTGATTGTTGTCCCAATTGCTACTTTGATTCTTTCAATCCCACTCTACAATCTTGTGGTACTCTCTGACTGGCCAAACAATGTGTTTGCATTATCACCACAAGTTGCAGTTTGGATAGCTGCAGTATTGGGCGGGTTCCTCGGTTTAAAATCTGGATTCATATGGAGAGAGGGCGAATCAAGTTGCTTCTACTGCTTGGTATCCTTTACGTCAGTGTTAGCAGTCCTATCACTTGTGGTCGTACTCTTTCTATAGAGGCTATTCTTTGACCCCGATTTTAGCATAGACGTCAGATTTTCGACTTGCGACAAGCTTGTCCATGTCTTCATGCATGCTGTTTCCATGAGAGTCCATGGTCACAAGGAGTGGACCAAATTCTTCTGCGGTAATCACCCAAAGGGCTTCAGGCATACCAAGATCATCCCAAAGATAGGCACGCACTTCCTTTAATCCCTTAGCAGCAAGTGCACCACATCCACCAGTATAGCTGCAGTATACAGAGCCGACCTCTTTCAGAGCGTCAAGGGTCTTTTTCCCCATGCCACCCTTTCCTACAATGATTCTGGCTTTATACTTTCGAAGGAACTCATCCTCAAAGAGTTCCATTCTGATGCTGGTAGTGGGTCCAGCAGACACTATCTTCCACTTCCCATCCTTTTGCCAGGCCACGGGACCAACATGATAGATCACACTGCCCTCAAAATCTACAGGGGGCTTCTCGCCCTTCTCAAACATGTGCAATGCTCGCTCATGTGCCTCGTCACGTGCGGTGTATACATGCTCACCTGTGACATAGACAACATCACCAACCTTCAGTTTACGAGCGTCTTCTTCAGAGATTGGAGTTGTAAAGTGATATTCTGCCATCTTAGTGTCCCTCCATTGGATGTGTCAAGTATGTGACCTTCAAGTCCTTCGTAATTACCGCAGTACTCCGTCGGGCAGCCCAACACTGCACAGCAACACCAACAGGTAGACTGGCTGGATGTCGCATCGCATAGTCGACCTTTACTCCCAGTACTGTGGTCTTTCCTCCAAGGCCCATAGGACCTATGCCTGTTGAGTTGATAGCATCAAAGAGCTCTTCTTCAATCTTAGCGACTTCGGGCTCTGGATGTTTATCATCAAGGGGTCGGAGTAGTTGCTGTTTTGCTATCTTGATAGCTATGTCAGAGCCGCCTCCAATACCGACACCGATGATATTGGGAGAGCAGGCTTTGCCCATATATGAGAGAGCATTATCAACAACGAGCTTTTTGACACCAGCGAGTCCGACTCCTGGTTTCAGCATTCCGACGATACAGACGTTCTCACTACCTCCTCCCTTCGGAAATGCAGTGATTTCGACAGAATCACCATCAACAACCTCCCAGTTTATCCATGGAATCTTTACTCCAGTATTGTCACCGGAGTTGCCACCTACAATTGGATTGACTGCATTTGGCCGGATTGGGATCTCAGCAGTGGCCTTTCTGCTGGCGTTGGTGAGGGCTTCCTTGATTTCCTCCGTGAAGGGGAACTTGGCTCCAACTTTGACATAGAATATCATAATTCCTGTATCTTGGCACATTGGAACACCGGTAGCTGCAATCTCCAGATTTGTAAGAATAGCAGAGAGCTGGGTCTTTGCGGTTGCATCTGTTTCATCCTTACTGGCTTTCTCTAGAGCTGCCTTGATGTCAGGTGGTAGCTCAGTGACGGCCATCTTCAACAGACGAAATGTAGTATCATGAATTACTTGATACGGATCTTCCATTTGATCAGCCTCTGAACCGTGAATTTGTGAGGTCCGAGGATTCGTCCCACACACAGGCCGCGGAAACCGACAAGTGCTTAATCTGTGTTCCTATCAAGACCAAAGACTATGACTATATACTGGAGTGTTCTGAAGAAAATATAGAGAGTGATTGGCGATGGTTCTCGACTTGACTGTGATGTCCATCAGTGTATTTCTGACTGTCAGTTCACTCCTTGTAATCTATTCGGTGTTGGATATCCGTGACCGCAGAGTGAGGAACGAGATTGTATTTTTCGGAGCAGCTATGGGCTCCATTATTTTGATTCTCACGGAACATTTTGCGTATAACGCTGTACTTCATCTAGCTGCCCTATTACTAGTCATACCGATATCGTATATTCTGTTTAGGCTTGGCTCCATAGGAGGTGCTGATGCCAAGGTCTTGCTCACTGTTGCACTCTTGAGTCCAGGAGTAGAATTTGGAGATTGGAGTCAACCAGTTCTAGAAGCCATCATTGGAATAGGTGGAGAAATATTTGTGATGCTTTTAGGAGGCTATCTCTTTTGGAAATACAAGGACACAGACGGTACGCCTCCACTGATACCTATTCTTTTCATTGGGTATCTAGTTGTGCAGTCACTTGCGCTATTCTAGACTCTATTCTTGCTGGACTTTTTCTTTGAGGATATCTCAATTCCGGACTTCCCAATTGTGAAAGAATGAGCTTTCAGACTGTGTTTTGTCTGCTTCATTTTCCAAATCAGGAGTTCACGCTTGAGTGTACCACTCACTTCTGAAAGGTTGAGAGTGATTAATCCGTTTGTTATGAACTGCTCCACTCCAGCTCTGCTATGTGAGTCGGAATCCACAATCTCGCATATCAAAAGAGATGTGACTTTTAATTCTCTCAATAGAGCACTGATTCTGAACAGCTCATTCCTTATTTGAGAGGGTTCATTGAAGCCGATTCCGAGTCCAGAAATACAATCAATCACAAGGCGCTTTGCATTTGTTTCTTGAACGGCCCTATAGATTTCTTCAGCAAATGTACCCATGTCGAATCCTCGACGAAGTGCATATTTCTCAGATGTGGGTTGCCCAGCCTTACTTGATGCTGCATCAACGATAAACAATGTATTCTTGTCCTCAAGGTCGCTAAGGTCCCACCCAAACTGAGCAGCCTCAGCTCTAAGCTCATCTGGCCGAGTTTCTAAGGTGACAAAAAGACCTGGTTCGTTGTACTTGGTAGCACCAGAGTAGAGAAATTGCAGACCAAAGACTGTCTTTCCTGATCCAGTCTGTCCTGAGATTAATACCGTGCTACCTTCAATGATACCTCCATCGATAAGATCGTCAAAACCTTTGATTCCAGTCTTGATGCGAGTCATATGCTTCATCTCACTAAGGATTTCCACTAATCTCCCAACCCTTTGTAACAGAGTTGATAGATGTGACTGTGGCATTCACTACATCCGGGGATTTACGGAGGGTTTCTGTCTTTATCTTCAGGTCTTCTTCATCAGCGCCCAGCATCAGAGCGTGGACCACCATAGGTTCGTCCTCAACAGCCACCCATAGATAGTGTTCTTCCTTGGCTAGCTCGTCCGCGAAGGTACGAGCTCTGTTTTTGCTGATGTCAGGAAGAATGTGACCACCAATCTCAATTCTCACCAGGGCTGAAACAGTATAACCCATGGCTTCTGGACTGACAAGTGCACAG
>PJET01000110.1 GCA_002825515.1 Candidatus Thorarchaeota archaeon MP11T_1
GCCATGGAAAGACCAAAGGTATGCCAAGTGAGAGAGGGTAGAAGAAATAAATCACATAATTGATGACAGTAATTCCTTCAAACACACCAGCAACGATTCGATAGGTCTTGCATTTTGGGTACGCTATTTCTCCAATCTTTTTCTCAAGTTGTGCAGGGCTCACGCTTTTCACATAGAAAAAAAGGAACAGAAGTGTGGAAAAGATTAGAGCAATAATGTTGAGCAGTTCAATCAAATATGTCGCCTATTCCTGAACAGTGTTCCAGAACATATAAGCTCACGTGCTCACATTTGTAGATGGTACATTTTAGCTGCAATGGCATATTTAGTCAACTTAATATTCTCTGTGCTAAGGTTAGCAATATGTTTCTCGAACTTGAAAAGAAATTGGTAGAGATAGTAGATGAAGTCGTACCAAGTGTTGTCAGTGTTACAACCACGAGATTAGCAAGGACACAATTGTCACAGGTAGTGCCGGTAAAAGGACAAGGTTCAGGTGTTGTCCTCACTGATAAAGGCTTCATTGTCACAAATGCTCATGTTATCGAGGGTGCAAGAGATGTTGATGTGACATTACATGACGGTCGATCATTCAAAGCAGTGGTAGTGGGTGAATCAAAAATCAAAGACCTTGCTATCCTAAAGATAGATGCAGAAGGATTGAATCCTATTGAAATGGGCGATTCTGGAACATTAAAAGTCGGACAATTAGCTATTGCAGTCGGTAATCCGCTGGGACTAGGATCGACTGTTACATTTGGAATGGTCAGTGCAATAGATAGAACAATTCAGAGTCAAAATACATTTCTCGAAGGATTAATTCAGACCTCGGCTCAAATCAATCCCGGAAATAGCGGGGGTGCTCTTGTTGATTCATCAGGTAGGCTCATTGGAGTTCCTACTGCAATGATCCCTTGGAGTCAAGGCATAGGTTTTGCCATTGCTGTTGATTCGCTGAAAGGAATCTTTGATGAATTAGTACAGACAGGCACTGTCCGCACACCTTGGATGGGAATTGTTGGTGTGACTTTAAACAAAGGTATTGCATCTCACTATAATCTTCGAGTAGAAAAAGGAGCGTTGCTGGTAGAAGTCCCTAGAGGTCCTGCGAGGAGCATGGGACTTCAAGCAGGCGACGTGATTATTGCTATTGACAATGAGGAAATCTCTGGAATGGAAGATTTGAGAAGTCGAATAATACGCAGTAAAGTTGGTACAAAATTAATGGTGAGATTCCAGAGAGGCTTTGATGTATTTGAGAGCTACCTCGAGTTGACAGATGCTCCGCAATAATCTAGATACCGATGATAACAAGAATCACTCCGATTATTGTAGCTAGAATGCCAACACTTGCAATAGTAGTTACCTTCTCTTTCAAGACAAGAACAGAAACAGGAACTGCAAAGAGGGGGGCAGTAGAGGCCAAGACTGACATAATTGCTGCTCCAACCATAGCAACAGCCATCACATATAGTAAGGAGCCTATTGCCATTCCAAAGAAACCAGCGATGATTACCCGTGTAGTAGCTTTTCGTGAAGGCAATGCCATCCCTCCCAATCGGGCAACAACCACCATTGGTACAAATGCAACAGAACCGACAATCATCCGAATGAGATTGCCAGCTATGGGGTCAACGCCTTCAATACCAATTTGAAGAATGGTTGTTCCAGCCGCATAGAGTATCGCTGTTGTTATAGCTCCAAATATCCCCAATAGGTCCAGTTTTGAATGAACTTCGATAGATTTCTGACTTTGATTCTGCTCGTTTGAGATCAAGATTACGCCTAATACTGCGATGATTGCTCCTGCAAGTCTAGATAGGATAAGAGGTTCGTGAAGCAATCCAACAGTCATGAAGAATGTAATAATTGGGAAAGACATAGCAATTGGAAAAGCGTATGAAACACCAATTCTTGCTTGACTCCACAAGTAAATTGTATCTCCAATAACCGCCCCAAGAAGGACAGATGATGAGAGCAAGAAAATAGTTGCTACTGGAAGAAATGCAGCCTCCAATCCTGGTACAATGAGAGTTACAATAATCATGAATGGTAAAGCAATCCACATCTTGATAGCACTAACAGCAACAGGATTAATCTCATCAGCTTGTGAACGATACACAACAACAGAAAAACCGTACAGCGCAGCACCTACTAGTCCTATTACTGAGCCAAGAAGTAAATCGGGGGTTACTTGCATAATATCAGGGCACCTGAGTACCTACCTAAGACACTATCGGAAGGTACAGTAGGGACAAGAATTCACTAAAATTAAAAAAACAGCTTCTACTCGCGTTTGTGGTAAAATTCATATAGAAATGACGAACCGCTCGAGAGTAGGTGTTGCGTATGCTCAAAATACTTAGACGGGTTTAATACCCGAGCGATTCTTTCTCACTCGGGTAGAATGTCATCCGAGTGTACATTATGGGCTATATGAACGAACACCAAAACTCTCACCCATTTTGGGGAGGTAATAAACGTTGAATAAAAACGCTGTAGAAATTAATGACCTTTCAAAGACCTTCATCAGCATTAGAAGGCGGGCAATCGTCATCCCTGTAGAGAGAACGAGAGTTGAAGCGCTCAAGTCCGTTACATTGGATATTCCCAAAGGTCAAATCTACGGCCTTTTAGGACCCAATGGAGCGGGTAAGACAACTCTAATCAAATGCTTGGCAACACTTGTTCTACCTACATCCGGGACTGCAAGGGTAAACGGATATGATGTACTAAAGGAGTCAACCTACGCTAGAGCTTCGATGGGAGTCTGTCAAGGTAACGAAAGGTCAATCTATTGGAAACTGAGTGCCAGAGAGAACATGATATTCTTCGCAAAGCTGTATCGAATGCCTCATGACGAAGCCAAAGAGAAAGAATGGGACTCTTGGACAAGGCAGATGAAAAAGTTGAGAATTTGTCACATGGGATGAGAATGAAGATTGTATTCGCTAGAGCACTCTTACATGACCCTCCAATTCTACTCTTAGACGAGCCTACTCAGGGTCTTGATCCAACCTTTGCAACAGACTTGAGGCGATTCATCCGTGACGAACTTTGTGACAGAACGATACTCCTGACCACTCACTATATGCATGAGGCAGACCTTCTGTGTGACAAAATCGCTTTGATAAACGAAGGCGAACTAAAGAGTCTAGGAACTCCAAAGGAACTCAAAGAAGAAGTCAGAAATTATGATAGTTTGCACATGAAGGTGGTGGGAACTCCAAACATGGAAAGCATCAGAGCAATGGATATGGTCATGTCTGCTACATCCACAGAGAGAAACGGGCACTCTGAACTCATCGTTACAGCTGAGGACGGATATGAGCTTGCCTACAGGTTGCTAAGCATCATGCATCAGACTCCAGGGGTAAAAGTCGAACACTTCGAGGTGAAAGAACCAACATTAGATGACGTGTTCCTAAAACTGACTGGTAGGAGGATTGAGGATTGACAATATCTGAAAGGACGCATAAAGAGTCTGGTGCTGTTGAGAGTGTCTATCTAAAGAGCTTCAGACCAAAACTAATGGACTGGCAGGCAGCGAAGGTCTTTGCTTCGAAGAACCTACGTATAGCAATTAGGTATCCAGCTAACTTCCTGATATGGGGCATCCTTCCATTACTGTGGTATGCGCCTTACATTCTCATGATGATAGCGATTGCAGGACCAGGAACTAGTCAACACTTTACTGAACTCTCTGGATTCCAAGACTTCGTAACGTTCTCAATTATTGCAGTCTTTGTCTATCAGTATGTGGACAAGAGCATCTGGTCAGTGGGCAATAACTTCCGCTGGGAGCAATTCTCGGGAACACTTGAACCCCTTTTTGTGACACCAGTACCAAGGATTAGCATTCTTGTTGGAGCTGCTTTCTCCGACACTCTGCAATGTACATTCTCAGCGTGTGTGCTACTGGTTATATCTTCTATGCTCTTCGGTGTGACATACGCCTTTACAATGGTATTGCCAATTGTCATCATGCTGACAATGATGGTCTTTGCACTCTATGGATTCAGTTTCTTGATAGCAGGATTGATTCTTGTGTTCAAGGATCCAAGTGTACTGACAGAGCTGATATCGAATGTGACCTATGTCCTCTCTCCAATAACATACCCACTTCAAGCTCTACCGAGTGCTGCGAGATACGCTGCAGTCTTGGTACCGTCAACTGTGGCCATCATTACAATTAGAGAGCTTGCCATCACAGGACTGTTTGAACCTATATCATTCTTGCAAGCTTCAGGATTGATGTTAGCGCTCATAATTGGGTTCTGGGCGGTTGGAATACTTGCTTTCAGATGGGGCGAGAACTGGACAAAAGAACGAGGAAGTATGGGAGGTTTCTGAATGACACAACAAGATAGTGAAGCATTTCAGAGGATGTGGACCAGAAAAGGGTTAAGATCAGAAATCAGAGCTGCTTGGGCAATTTCAATTAACATTTGGAAAATTGAGTTGAGCTATCCTCTGAGCGTTCTCTGGTTTATCGTTATGCCATTTCTTTGGTTTATCCCAATGCTCATAACGGGTTCAGCGGTAGCTGGAGGTTCTGAGTCCGTCGTTCTAAATGATCTTGCTGGGACATTGGATTGGGTGACCTATATCGCAATAGGAACATCAGTCATAGGATTAACAATTAGTCTTATGTGGGGAACAGGTTTTTCACTTAGAAGAGAGCAGAATGCTGGAACGCTCGAAACGCTCATGACAACACCAATGGGTAGAAGTACTCTAGTTTGGGGATCAATGTTGCACAACCTGCAGCATGGAGGTTTGGGCGTAGTACTTCAACTTGGAGCAGCAATTTTGTTCTTTGGTGTCACACTGAATGTATGGGGTATTCTACCAGCGCTAGGAATAATTGCACTTGCTATAATCGGATTGCAAGGAGTCGCTTTTGCTATCACATGCATTGTACTTCTAGCAAAGCAGGGATGGATGATTGTTGAGTTCATCACTAGTGGTTTACTACTTGTTGCTCCAATGGCCTATCCGATCTCTGTTCTTCCACCAATCTTGCAATATGTTTCCAACGCATCTCCGCTCACATGGAGTACTGAAGCTTTTCGAGGCTTTCTGATGACTGGACTAGCGTATCAAGGAGTTACTCAAGCGGTTATATCTCTAGTAATTCTAGACATCATCTTCTTTATAGCTGGTGCCCTTATGTTCAGATACACTGAACGATTCGTGAGAAGAAAGGGTGCTCTTGAGCAGTTCTAGAAAGATTAGATACCTGGTATCTTTACACGTTTGTAGACGGCATCTGTTATCCAAGATATAGCGGAAATCAGAATTAGAAATATAATTGCTATTAGACCATATACATATAGCGCCTGATATGTTCGTGCTGCTATTAGTTTCGCGGCACCAAATAGTTCTGCAACGCCGACAAAGTACACAATTGTAATGTATTTTGGAAGATAGACTGCTTCATTGGACCATGCTGGTATTGCACGTCTAAGGCTTTGTGGAAGTGCTATATGCCTAATCTCCTGACGTTTCGTCATTCCTATTGATTGCGCTGCAAGTGTCTGACCAGCTGATAGAGATGATAGCGTACCACGGAAAAATTCTGCCTGATATGCTCCACTGTTTAGGCCAAGTGTAATTGCACAAAGTAGAATTCTGAGGTCTAAATATGTTCGTGTAACTCCATAGAAATCAACCCCAGTAATTCTCCATGAAACATCAATTGGAGCCATACCTTGAGATTGTAGCCAAGTATTAAGCGCATACGGAATCACTGTAACACCTAAAACCTGAGCCACCAAGGGTGTGCCTCTTAGAAACTCAATGAAGGCAGTGGATATTCTAGATGATATGGGACCACCATAATGTCTAGCTATGGCTAAAACTAACCCAAGAAGAAAACCAAAAAAGAGTGCGAATGCATACAACCACATCATCATAAAAAAACCATGGACTAGCTCAGGATAGTATCTCTCAACCTGCAGCATTCCAATGACCGAGTCTATTGATGTAGTTGTCAGTTAGATTCCTCCAATTACAAAGGTTGATTTTCGCTCTCTGCTTGGCCGTACAAAACCTCCAATTTGTGTAGGAAAGATTTTGCCCTCTCAGATTGTGGATTCTTGAAGAAATGTTGCGGGTTACCTCGCTCCACAACCACTCCGCCATCCATGAAGATCATCTCATCTGCCACAGCACGTGCAAATCCCATCTCGTGGGTAACCACAACCATCGTTGTTCCTTCTTTAGCAATATCAAGCATAACTTGTAACACTTCACCTATCAGTTCAGGGTCAAGAGCTGAAGTAGGTTCATCAAACAGTATCACATCAGGGTCCATCGCTAGAGATCGAGCAATCCCTACACGTTGTTGCTGACCACCACTTAATTCTGCAGGATAATGATGACCCCACTCATTCATTCGGACATGTTCCAATGCCCTATGTGCAGCTTCCTCAGCCTCCTCCTTTGTCTTGCCAAGCACAAGACGAGGTCCTATGCTGACATTATCAATTGCTTTCAAATGTGTAAAGAGGTTGAAATTTTGGAAGACAAAACCAATACGTGAGCGTAGTTCACTAAGATTCGCTTTTTTATCCATTAGGCTTTGTCCACGAAGAAATACTTCGCCTTTGTCAGGGGGTGTTAACATATTGATAACTCTAAGAAGAGTACTTTTTCCTGATCCGCTAGGTCCAAAGACAACCTTTACTTCTCCTTCGGATACATCGAATGATATACCTTTTAGTACTTCAAGTGTATCATATGCTTTCCAAACATCTCTTACGTCTAAAACCACCATAATCATCTACCACCTCCAAGCCCGAGTTGTCTAAGCTTCAGTGTCATACTCTCTCCCAGATACTTTGTAATAGGATATGTAAACACAAAATAGATGATTGCTACAACAAGTATAATCCCAAGGAAAAGGGCTGGATAATCCCATGTGAAAGCTTGAGCGTGATATATTAAATCACCAACACCAATCGCACTAGCTAATGATGTATCTTTGATAACGACTGCGTATTCATTTGCCCATCCAGGTAAGGAGAGTCGAAATGCTTGAGGTAAGATAATACGTCGAGTTGCCTGGTAAGTAGTCAGTCCTATCGACTGAGCAGCCATCATTTGACCTGGGTCGACAGACATTATTGCCCCGCGGAAGATTTCGGATTGATATGCAGCACTTCTCAAAGCAAGCGAAAATACCGCAGCTACAAATAATGCATTAGTAGCAGAACCAGCCCAGGAAAAAGCTCCTAATAATCCAGCTCCAAATATAAAAATGAGTACTAGTAATGGTATTCCTCTGAATATTTTCTCATATCCAATTGCAATCCACTTCAATTCAAGTGCGCCAAATACTCGCATTAAAGCAAGTCCAGTCCCTACAAAGAAACCAATAAATAAAGAAAGAAGAGTGAGAGCAAGAGTCGTCGGGAGCCCTCTAATCATAATTAGTATTAAGATGTCGAACAGTCCCGGCGGCGCTTGCACTCAATCTCACCCAAACCAATATGCAATTAATTCGTCTACAGTTCCATCTGCAAATCCTTCAGCTATTGCGCTGTTAATTGCTGCTGAGAGTCTGTCACTACCGTATCTAATATAGAATGCCGTTGGTGGAGCAGTGACTGTGAATATTATTTTGATGCTATAGACAGTACTGTAAAGACCAACAATAGGCTCATCAACATATACCGCATCAAGTGCTCCCGAATCCAAGTCTTGGAACATCGTTTCAACGAGAGGGTATCTAGCTAGATTGATACCTGCTATATCAGATAGTTCTTCATCTTCAACAGTTCCTGTTTGGACGCCTACATCATACCCTACGAGATCAGTGAGATCATCAATAACGAGTGATGAATTAGCTTTTACGACAATGACCTCGTTTGTTCTAATATACCAACAAAGTGGTTGAAGCACTGCAGTACGTTCAGCTGTAATGAATGTCGCCGAGGCAATCATATCAATTGATCCGGCCTGACACGCACCTATTAGGGCATCAAAATCCATGTCGACCCAATCAATGGTTACATTAAGATAGTCGGCTACCAATTCAGCAAGGTCAATATCAAACCCTTCTAGTTCATTGGTTGTTGTATTGACCATTTCGAAAGGTGGCCAGCCTGAATTTGTTCCAACAATGATAGTTCCTCTTGCTGTTATAACATCATAGTCATCAAGTGGGGTGGCTAATCCAGGAAGCAGATAACCAACACCAAAGCCAATGACTAATCCTACAACTAACAGGATGGACATCATTGCTCTGCCAGATCCTTCTGACATCTTTTACAATTCCTCCTTTTTGCGAATCCATGATTCACGCACCACACTAGCTAAAACCTTCTGAAAAGGATTGTTATCTTTGGATTTCAGCAATCAAATCTTACATTCAAAGATGAATTATCAAAGAATCAATGAAACCTAATTGCCAATTATGGAGTGAATAAACCAATCATTCTTGGCACAAAGAGCACATAAGATTCATTTTTTCTTCTGGCAAAATCGACGAGCTTCTCTGAGACATTCAGAAAGAACATAGTATCCATTCTTTACAGTTTCACGAAACTCGTCAAGCCCCTGGAAATTCGATAGATAGAGTTTCCAACCAGTTTTATAGAACCCATGATAATATTTGGCAATTGTATCATAACCAGATTCTAATAGCTCTCGGTGAATTGCTGTTCTGTTCCATGACCAAACATCAATCGGGTCATCGTGGTTCTGTGTTAATATTCTAACGGGAGATGGTGCAACACGCCAGACCATCGCGCGAATGACTGCCCAAAAATCAAGTCCGGTTCTATCCATGATGCGCCGGGGCAAGTCCTTTACAAACTCCTCTTCTTCAAATAATCGCTCCAGGTCACCTGCACGGATAATCTCAGGAGTTGGAGGTTCCTGATAAGTTGGGTTCCCATATAGAATCCTAACATCTTGAGGACGTGGAGGGGTATAGTTATCGTTTTGTTTTAGAAATCGTGTTTCAATTACTTGCATCCTTGGTATGTGAAAATGGTCTGGACGTCTTCGAAGAAATTCTGCCTCACATCTTGCAGACAAATCTAATGCGCCATCAAAATCATGTGATGAACCCGAAAATAATGCCTCATCATGAAAGATCCCTACATGTATGTCAACATCACTAATTATGGGAACATAATCAATGTAGGAGTCCCAAGTTTTGTTTGCAGAACCTTTTGTATAGACACAATCAAGACGAGTGCCGATGAACTGTGGAAGAATATCAGCCCAAACCCTCATTGCACATTCGGTATCTGCTCTTGCCTTCTGCATTAATTCAGAATATTCAGACATGAATACACTCCTCGCGTTTCTTCTGAAATCTCTACCGGAAAATCAAACTACACCGGAAAGACAATAAAGAGGACGGGAATGAATAATGAGAATCTTACACAAACGCTGGATGATGAAGCATTGATGAACATTGATTCTGGAGCAGAGATTGCATCCTCAACATCTAAAATGCCAGGACCATACAAAATCGTAGCAGCAACGAGTTTTGGAGTTTTTCTAAGTGCTCTAGATGCATCAATTGTGAACGTTTCACTTGTAACAATTAAAGATAGTCTTGGGGTCACGATGGCAGCTATCCAATGGGTTGTTGTTGCATACCTACTGATAATGACATCCGCAATGCCTCTCATGGGAAAGCTTGGTGATCGATTGGGAAAAACAAAGGTCTTCCAACTTGGAATGTTGGTATTCATCTCTGGCTCGTTCTTGTGCGCAATATCAATTGGTCTTGAGATGCTTGTTGCTGCAAGAGTTTTCCAAGCACTTGGTGCTAGTATGCTCTCAGCAAATGGTCTAGCATTGGTCACCTTTTTTACTACAACACAGAATAGAGGCCGAGCAATTGGAATGAATTCAATTGTACTTGCAGCTGCGCTAGGTAGCGGACCTGTTCTTGGTGGCGTACTAAGCCAATTCTACGGATGGCCGAGTATTTTCCTTGTTAACTTACCAATCGGAATTATTGGCTTTTTAGTTGTTCAAATCATTGTCCCAGAAACTGAGCCAGTTAAAGAAATTAAATTCGATAGCATTGGAGCTGCACTATTCTTCTCGCTGTTATTCCTTTTGATATATTATGTTACAGTTTCACCTGGAGCTTCACTTGGAGTCAGTATTCTCTTCATTGAGGCTATATTGATTTCACTACTTGCATTCATAATTCGTGAAGGCTCTTTCCACTCACCAATTATTACAACTGAGGTATTAAAGGACAAGAGAATATCATCAAGTATATTCTCGGCAATCCTTGCATACATGGCAATGGTGCCAATCTCATTCTTACTACCTTTCTATCTCCAAGAAGCTCTTGATTTTAACCAATCAATGACAGGAGTTTTTCTCATGGTTCAACCAATTATGATCTCAATTACAGGTCCAATTGCAGGTTTTATATCAGAAAGGTGGTGCGCTAAGAACCAGACAGTCGTTGGTCTATTTGTTCAATTAGCAGGACTGATTTTCATTGCTTTCGCCATTCCTAATGTCATACTGATGGCAGTCGGCGTTGCAATCATGGGAACAGGACTATCATTCTTTAGTGTAGCCAATGGGAACTTCATAATGACTGCAGCACCAAAAAGATACATGGGAGTAGTAAGTGCTCTCACAAATATCGCAAGAACAACAGGATTTTCGATTGCTACTGCTTTGGTGACGACTGTATTTGGACTATTCTTCCTAATAACCAATCCTGGTGGTATCACATCAGGACCAATATTTGCAACAAGCTATGGTCAGGCAGTTGAATTGACGATTTGGGTATTCACAGTTCTTGTAATTATTGCAGCTATCATTTCCTCTTTGAGAGGGTTAAATCCCTGTGAGGCAGAACGGACTAACAACAGGATTACGATTGTGTCTACAGACCAAACTCCTCAGCAATGAATAATACGCGTCGTCTGAAGTCCGGGTGGTCAAGGATAAGCAAGTTTACTCCAACCTCACGATTAAATAGCATTTTATTGGGATTCTTGCGAAGCATCTCCAGTAAGTCAATCAACTCTTTATTTGAAAGACGTCTATCCTCGTCATAGTCAACTTTTCTCCAGTCAACAACTTGCATATCCCTAGGTTTCTTTTCGTCTGGTTTAGCATCATCGCGTTTTTTCTGTAAAATCGGAATTGCGGGGTCGACTGCAGCCCAAATCTGATCGTCTGTAAACTGAATTGCATACACTTCACGCATGTGCTTTAATCTTGTAGATAAAAAGAGACCCGGTGCTACTTCTCTGGCATTCACCTCATCAATGCCATCCAGAGGATAATGCGTTATTATTCTCATGAGTTCAGCGTTTGAGATTGGTGCCGCACGCTCAGGATTCAAAGATTCTAGCCAACGTATCTCTTCAATCAGTGCAGTTATTGCTTCAATACGTTGTCCCAATCGAATGAGTGCATTGATTGTTGCTTCATACCCAAGGATTGATGCGGCGTGATAATCACTCATCAACTCTGCGTAACGTGATGCTTGTTGCATAAACAATCTAGAAACTATCGCTAGAAATCTCGAAAGGAGGAAGAAGGCAAACAAGATAGCGAAGCGGATACCAGCACTTCCCAAATCATTCACAAGGAATATGTCACTGGCAACGGCAACACCAAGGACAACATAGATGTAGAGATAAATTAGGTCAATGAAAAACGACGGCATTCTTGTGAAAATCTGCACAAGTGAATCGCGATTTGCTATGTGCCCTAGTTCATGTGTAATAATTGCTTTGACTTCGTTCTTATTGAGAACCTCCAGTGTATTGCTATGAACAACAACAATTGAGCCAATCAATGGAAGGTTAAACGTGAATGCATTTGGAAGTGGTGAATTCATCAAGTATATTCTATTGACCTCAACATTACTTTGCTTAGCAAGTTCTTGGGTCCAGTTGACAAGATTATCTCTAGAATATCTACTTGTCCATTCAATTTCCGAATCATAAGTTGGAAATAACATAATCAAATCTTTTTGCCGAAGCATTTGGCTTGCTGTGATATAAAGCAGCACAACTTGCATTATGCCAATAGTGAAGAAAAGGGAAACTGATATGAGCGGATCAGAGTTAGCAACGTTTTCTTCAGAAAGGAAAATTGGATGGCTATAGAAAATAGATACAAAAAGAATCTGGACAACATCCATTATCAGAAATGCGTATATAGCTATCCACTTCTTCTTGTTAATTTCTTCAATCATCAACAAGCCTCTGTAATAGAATCTGGCAATACGTTTTGAAGTATGCGGTCTAATTATATCACTTATTTCAGAGTTCCTATCAATAGGTTGAGAGTATTAGCAAGCGGTCTTGGGAGAAAGTCGTAGTCTTCGTGATTCAGAAGCTGCATAGAGAAATAACTCACTAACATTCATGCCTGTCTTTGCAGAGGTTTCAAAAAACTTGAGGGTGAGAAGATCCGCTAAAAGTTGACCATCTCGAGTTGTCACTTGAGCCACCTCTTTCATATCAGACTTGTTTGCCACAAGTGAGCCACCCAGAAATTTTTCTCGCTGAATGCAAATCTTATCTGTGAGAGCTTCATACAATGCAGTTATCCTTTCAAATGATGGTCGGCTCGTCACATCATAGACCATGATAAGATGATGCGCACCTTGGTAGAACTGATGTCTTAGTCCAGCAAAAGATTCCTGTCCTCCAATATCAGTAATTGTTAGGACCACTCGACCTTCCGGAAACTCAAAGCTTGCAGCGCTTAGTTCAGCAGCAATAGTTGCTGTATGTGTTTCCCTGAACTCATCACTCTGATAGCGTCTTACCAAACTTGTCTTTCCGACATTTGGAGGACCAACGATAATTGCTTTGTATAGCTGTACTGACACTCACTTCACCGGTCCCATCATGAACATTTGTTAATTCCCAGTTGTATCTTATCAGCATTACGTATCAAAGATGAAAGGACGTATGTAAAAGTTTTAGAGGAATTGACCTAGTGCCTTGGATATGGTCGACCTCAATGATATCAGATCACGAACTACAAATGTACATGACTACATAAATGGACTCAAAGAACAGGACAAAGAGAAATTCCTCGAGGTCTATAAAACTTACAATCTAGATTCAAGCGTGGTCGGCGAACTTAGGAATATTCTCAAGGACCTTACAGTTGTTGTTTTTAGCGCTGCATGGTGTGGAGACTGTAAGAGAGCAATGCCGGTGATGTTGCAACTAGAAGAACAATTAGGTCTCGAAGTTCTGGTTTTCAGTAGTGTCAAGACTGCACCTCTGGATCCAAACAAGAAGTGGGCTGTTCCACCCTCACCTCCTGAGATAAATGAATGGGGCGTAAGTGCAATACCCTGGTTTAATTTCTATGATAATGAAGGGAATCTAGTTGGAACTCTTATAGAAAAACCGACTGTAAAGGAGACCTTAGAAGCAGAAATCCTTCACGTGCTTAAGAATAAATAGTCAAAATGACGAAGAAAGAATGCGTCACAGGAGGAAGTATCTTTGGAAATACCATTTCTTACTAGTTTCATTGAAGGGCTTCAACTATTCTTTGAGAGTAAAAAACTAAGATGGTTTGCACTCATATTCTTCCTTGGTGCATTTTTCATAACCATCTGGGAAAGACTTGGTGCATTGCTAGGCGATATATTTCCTGGTGTGGCTTTACTTGTATTCTCAGGTGGAATTTTTCCTGTTTATTTCATGCTGGCTACTTTTATGTCTATATTAGGATTGGGCCGCTTTGTAGTCAGTGAGGAGTCCTACAAGAAATCATTCATCTACACAATTATCTGGGGAGTAATTAGCGCCTTTGTTCTGATTGGCATGGTCTTCTTCACTTTTGGACTCTTTATCGTCATATTTATTGGAATCACATTCTTAGGTTGGATTGGATTTCAGTCATACTTTGCAACAAGAACTTCGCTTAATTTAGCAAAAAGTGTTGACGTTGGGAAACGTTCCCTACTTATAGGCTTATTTTATGGAACAATCTACATCTTCAACTATGCTGTCGTTATCGGTGCAGTAATTCTTGGATTGATATTATTTGCACCTACGCTTCCAGCTATTGGTCTTGCCATTCTTGGGGGACTATTGGCGCTTGGTTTCAATTTCTTTAATGGAATGATACTGGTTGCAGAGCGGAATAAGTCAACAGCGAGTGGAGTAGCGACTCTTGGACTCTTCATCTCATTATATTCAGCCTATTTCATATACAATGTACTGAAGGGATTTGATCCCAATCTTGATCTTGTAAGTATAGCAATTTCAATCGCATTCATTCTTTATACAATGAGTGGTATTGGAAGAACACTGGCTAGTCGAGCAGAGATGGAAACAAGATTCAAATTGTCTCGAGAATTTGCTGCAACTTTCACATATTTTCTTGCATCAGGCTTCATGTTTGTCGAAAGCGTGTTCACTCTGATAATTGTCGATCCAAGTCTACAAGGAGTCATTTCAGATGTCATTAAACTTCTATTGTTCCCATTCATCGCATTCATCATGGTACTCTATTACCTTTACGGATCAAGGAAGGCATTGAAAGAAGCTGAAATAATCAGTGAGCCTGAAGAAGTCGAAGAGGAAGAGTTGCCGCAAATTGAAAAGGAGCCTGCAGAAATTGATGAACCAGTAGAGGAAGAAGAAATCTCCGAAAATGAAGATTTAGGTTCGATTGGGGAAGAACAAGAAGAAGCGCAACCTCCACATGAAGAGTATAGCGATGAATATTGATAAATTTACAGCTCCGTTATTACTTACTCCTACCAATCCGAACCCTTTTATCCAGTACAGCTAAGACTTTCCAGCGGATTATGTATCCGTTGTAGATAGGAAAAAACCGGAGACACTGACATGGCTAAATACGAGTGTATGGTATGCGGCTGGGTTTATGACGAAGACGAGGGCGATCCCGACAGCGGTATTGCTCCTGGAACTAAATTCGCAGATTTGCCCGATGATTGGGTATGTCCTATGTGCGGGGCAGCGAAAGAGGATTTCGAGCTAATCGAGTAATTCACTCATTCTGATGGAGCCTTTTCTCAAGGCTCCTCATATTCTCTTTACATTTGAATCTTAGATAGAAAAAGTGTGCATGCAACCCCTCGCAAAGCATGTGCTTTGTTGTGACAATCAGAGCTCCACGCACATTAATATGTTTCATTAGTTTGTATTTACATATTCCCTGCATGCATCCTAATCATGAACTTGAAACTGAATTTTAATAAACAAATGAACGCAATGATTGTATCCTAAAATGCAGTCTGTCTTGGATAGAAGGATTATTAGTGAAAAACCCTAGATTTTAGGGAGGCTAGAAATTGAAGATAGTTGGATATTTTGAAGGAACAGATTCTGATTTGCTTACAAAAATTGTTGCTAGTGGTTTCTGTACATTACCATTGGCAAATGAATGGGATGGACATGGAAAGAATGCGTCACACATAGAACCTGGTGATGTTGATATGATAATAGGGCATCTTCACAAGTTACTTCCACCAAAAAAGAAATGCGAAGATGGAAGTACACCTGTAGCACCCGTTGCTGTTGACCTGTTTAGAGGATTTCGACCAATAGACCTGCTATATCCTGCTAAAGCTTACAACATACCAGTCCTTGTAGTAGTACCAAAGGACTATCACAAAGAGGCAAAGGACCTCTTGGGTGAAGCAGCAGAATTCGCAACCATTGTAGCGCCAATTAATCTTGAGAAAAAAGTCAGGGAAATTCTCGGATTCTGATAAATAAGAAATCTCCTACAGAAATTGCGGAGGCATTTTCTGAATCTGGATTCAGGGTTTGAAAAATTCAGTAATTATATTGACTATGTGTTTTGCAGCTCACATGTGGTACGTAGAGCCTCTCCTTTATATACAAAAGTGTACTTGCCTGATATACTTCTTCCGACGTGGATAAATACCGCGCGGTAAAGGAGGAGGTTATTAAATTTGGAAAGAAACCAAGTTATCGCCATAGTAGTCATAATAGTCCTCGTTGGCGGTGTTGCTGGGTATCTGGTCTTCTTTGCTCCGCCACCGGCAGCAAACCTGATCATTATGGGGACTACTGACTCGGTTGAGTCAAGTCTCGATATGGCCCAGGCATATGACTACTTTGGTTGGGAAATGATACAAGCACTGAGCGCAGGCTTAGTGGATATAGAGCCCGGTTCAGAAGCCGGAGCTGACGATATAACGCCTGCATTAGCAACGGAATGGGAGTCTAGTGCAGGAGGAACGATATGGGACTTTACTCTTCGCCAGAATGTTTTATTTCCGGATGGTAGAGAGTTCAACGCCACTGATGTCAAGTACACATTCGATAGGAACTGTAACCTGACAGGAGATGGCTTATTCGAACTTGATGGTCCTCAGCTCAACATGGGATATGCTGGAGAAGGTGGTATTATCGACAATGTCACAATTTTGAGTGAGTTCGAGGTAAGGTTCTACCTTCAGATTTCGTTTGCACCATTCCTACAACTAATGGCATGTCAAGCATCATACATGGTTGATAGAGCTATTGCTCCAATGGATGAGCTTGTAACATACAATACGGATGGTGACCCACTCACTCCATGTGCATTAGGACCCTATCTCCTAGATAGCTGGTCCCGTGTTGGTGGTAGTGATGAAGAGATTAGACTCGTGAAGAATCCAGACTATTGGGATGCTGCATCGGGTTATCCAAGGACGGATACTATCGTCGTCAAGATGTATGCATCCGACTCAGCACTTGCAGCAGCAATGACCTCGGGTGAAATCGATATTGCTTATCGTCAATTGACTGCTACTCAAATTGAAGCATTCAAAGCAAACACTCAAGTGAAAGTCTGGGAAGGTATTGGTGCTCAGATCCAGTATCTCTGCTTCCAACAAGATATCTATCCTTACAACGTCACCGATATTCGTAGAGGAATTACAGCAGCCCTTAACAGAACTCATGTTGTAGATTCTGTTTTCCTTGGGACATTTGATGAACTGTACAGTATGGTACCAGCAGGTATGGCATATCACTCGCCAGCCTTTGATGTATATGGTGCTGCCAACTATTCCTTCACTCAGGACATGCTAGCGCCCTATGGTTACAACGAAACTCACCCACTCGTGCTAGAACTGTACTATGAGAGCTCTGGGCACTATCCACAGAGCCTCGAACAAGCACAGGTTTACGCAGCTGATTGGGAAGCAAGTGGAGTCATAGAGGTCAACCTTAATGGACTGGAGTGGCCAACATTCCGGCTTGCACGGAACGAAGGTTCGATGCCAGTCTTCATCTATGGTTGGTATCCAGACTTCATTGATCCAGATAACTACGAGT
This sequence comes from Candidatus Thorarchaeota archaeon MP11T_1, assembly GCA_002825515.1. The sequence goes on from PJET01000110.1 coordinate 17,304, forward strand.
TCCTACCATTCGCAAGCTGGCTCAACCTAGGCTACAACAGCAGCTACCCACAGGGTGGTATTGACCAGTACAACCTCTGGCAAGAGGGTAGGAGTGCTACTACTGACGTAGCTAGAGAGGCCGCATATCTTGAATTGCAGGAATTGCAAGCACAGGAATGCTCAGTAGTCCCACTATGGCAGAGTAGTACTGTGGCTGTGTCAAAGCTCAACATCCAAGGTATTGTTCTAGACATCACAGTAAACTGGCGTCATTGGTTGGTTTACATAGGGTAGTAGAAGCATAACCAAATTAATTTAAATTAGAGATTTGGCAGGTAAAACTGCCTGCCCTTCTCTTTCTCTTTTTCTCTGTAGATTATCAAATTTCTACGCGAGTCGAAGACCTTAAGAAAGACATTATTTTAAGAAGTGTAAATTGGTGCAAGAGATGTCACTGAAGTCTTACGTAGTTACAAGAGTCCTAATGACAATTCCAATGATAATGTTACTACTGACTTTTGTATTTATCATTGTTAGGATACTTCCTGGAGACCCAGCACTTCTCCACTTTGAAAGGAATGTCAGTCCCGAAACACTTGAAGAATTTCGCAGAGTACTTGGTTTGGATGTACCTATTCTTCAACAATATTTCAATTACTTAGCTGGACTTCCTTTTGGTGACTTCGGATTATCGATGCAGGACTTCACTCCCATAAGCGGGCATATTGCAGTAAGATTCCCTGCCACCCTCGAACTCACAATCTACTCAATGCTATTTGCAGTTCTTCTTGGAGTTGCTCTAGGTGTGAAGTCTTCAAAGAATTATGACACTGCACAGGATCATGGAATCAGAATGTTTGGAATTGTTACTTACGCAATTCCTGTTTTCTTTCTTGGCATGGTCTTGCAAATTGTATTCTCAATCTTTCTAAAGATATTTCCAACAGGCACTCGATTTGATCCCCACTTCATTCCACCACAAACAATTACAGGAATGTATACTATCGATAGTCTACTAACGGGTAACATTTGGGCGTTTATGGTTTCAATGAGGTATTTAATACTACCAACAATTACGCTGGGTACAATCCTTTGTGGAATATTCATTAGACTTACACGTACAAACATGTTAGAAACGCTGAGACAAGACTTTGTAGTAGCTGCAGAAGCACGTGGTCTCTCTTCGAGAAAAATCACCTATAATTATGCTCTCAAGAATGCGTTCTTGCCAATACTGACTATGATTGGATTGCAGTTTGCTGCCTTACTTGCAGGAGCAGTACTTACAGAAACGACTTTTAGTTGGCCTGGTCTGGGGACGTATCTAGTCCAACGTATAGCCCATAGGGACTATACAGCTATTCAAGGGGTTGTTGTCTTCTTTGGTATCCTTGTTTCTATTGTGACTTTATTCCTTGACATTCTATACGCGTATCTAGATCCACGTATACGGTTATGAGGTGATGAAGAAATGTCTCAACAATCAAAAGCAATTAGCGGCGTCTTCTATTTCCTCATACCAAAAACTGGCGATTGGAAGGAACAATCTCGTAAGTTCCTATTTGGATTAGCAATTATTTTAATCAGTTCACTGGTGATTATTGCTGCCTTCATGGGTCTCGCACTGCGGTCTAACAGTGGAATCGGTATCTGGGTTGTTGGATTTACGATTCTTTGTGCATTTATCATACTTCTATCAAGCGCATATAGAAGGTACAAGATTAGTGAGAACCAATTGACACCCAGGAGAGGCTGGTTGTTTCTTGTCGTAGTGTTCATTATTCTAGGATTCATTTCTGCAATGGTTGGATTCTTCTGGGTTCCAGAGAGCGCAGGAAGTCTATCATCAGCTCTAGTCCTTGGCGGAACAGTATTAGGTGTAATCGTAATCATTCTATATGATGGCTATCCAATACTGGAAAAGAGAGGGTCTCCCGGCTATGCCACTATAGCAGGTCTATTGATTATTTTCGCCATGGTATATATGACGGCAATTTCTTGGTGGATTGTTCCATATGACCCAAGAGTTTTAGATGTTGGACCATATGGTGCTCCACCATCTGACCAGTTTCCACTTGGTACAACATCGCTCGGACAGGATCTATTGAGCAGGACTATTGCTGGTGGAGGTATAATGCTCCAAGTTGCAGCATTATCGGTTGTTGTATGTTTTTCAATTGGAGTCCCATTGGGTCTTGGAGCATCATATAGAGGAGGCTCAGCTGACAAAGTAGTATCCCTAGTTATGGATAGTATCTTTGCTTTTCCGGGTTTGGTCCTAGCCATTGCTATCGCTGCTATGCTTGGTCCTGGAGTACTAAACATGGCTCTCGCAATAGCTGTTGTGTATATACCATCATATTTCAGAGTGATCCGCAGTCAAGTACTAACTGTCAAGGAGCTTCCATATGTAGAAGCAGCTATCGTACTGGGAGCACGGGACAGAGACATACTGTTTCGATACATATTACCTAACGTACTCCCTTCAGCTATTGTAGTGATGTCAATAAACTTCGCTGATGCTGTATTAACAGCAGCTGGACTAACTTTTGTTGGTTTGGGGTTACCAGTAAATGTTCCAGATTGGGGATGGGACCTCACCTTTGGCTCCCATCAATACATCGCAGGAAAATGGTGGGTAATCTCATATCCGGGATTAATGATTGTGATTCTTGCCCTTGGATTCACATTGGCAGGGGAAGGATTGAATGAAGTCCTTACACCGAAACTAAAGGAGTGATATAGGGTGACTGTGCTTCTAAGAATTCAAGATTTATCAGTCGAATACAAAACCCGGAGGGGTACTGCTAGGGGAGTTGATAATGTATTTCTTGAACTTGAGGAGAATAAAACACTCGGACTAGCAGGCGAAAGCGGTTGCGGCAAGAGCACACTCGGAAGATCGATAATGAGATTGGTTCCATACCCTGGTAAGATTGTTAATGGTCGAATAGAGATGCTTCTTCATGATGACGTGAAGTACCCGAAGGGTGTAATAGAAAAAGGGATTGTAAACATTGTTGATTTGAATGAGGATGAGATGAGAGGACTTCGGGGTAAAGAGATTGCGTATATCTTTCAAGATCCAATGACATCGTTGAATCCAATGATTACAATTCAAACACACTTTAAGGAGATAATGAAAGCACATTACCCAGATATTGAAGATGAGGAGATAACTGGAAGAGCACACGAGATACTAGATGGTCTTGGAATCCTACCTGAGAGAATTACAGACTATCCTCATCAATTCAGTGGGGGAATGAGGCAACGAGTAATGATTGGACTTGGACTTGCATTACGACCAAAATTACTGATAGCTGATGAACCGACAACTTCTCTTGATGTCATCGTGGAAGCACAGATTCTTGAAGAAGTAGCAGAATTAAAGGATTTGTTCAATCTCACAATGATTCTAATCACTCACAATCTTGGAGTGCTAGCTCAAACAGCAGATGATATAGCAATAATGTATGCTGGAAGAATAATGGAGCTCTCTGCCACTGAATCGCTTTTCGAGGATCCTTTACATCCGTATGCTAAAGCGCTCCTTGAATCAGTCCCAGATGTGACCCATCCAGACAAGAAGCTATCATGGATTCCAGGTGCACCTCCAGATTTGATAGATCCTATACCAGGTTGCATGTATAATCCTAGGTGTCCACATGCAATGGATATTTGCAAGACAATTCAACCAGATTTAATCAAAGTTGATGGAGGCAGACTTGTCGCCTGTCATCTTTTTGGAGGGGAGTAATCATATGGCGTTAGTAGAAGTCAAAAATGTAAAGAAATACTTCCCAGTTACGAAGGGATTCATTGACTCGCTCATAACACGTGACAAAGACTTCGTTAGAGCAGTCGATGGCATCTCTTTTGAGATTGAAAAAGGAGAGGTCCTTGGACTTGCAGGGGAAAGTGGATCTGGTAAAACGACAACTGGAAGATTATGTGTCAGATTAATCAGACCAACAGAGGGAGAAATCATCTATAATGGGAAGGACATTGCAAAATTGAAAGGAAAGGAACTACGACAGATCCGGAGGCGAATTCAATTTACCTTCCAAGATCCTACATCTTCCCTTAATCCACGACTCAATATTGGAGATGCAATCGGAGATGCTCTGAAACTTCAAGGTATTAGTACAGCGCAAGACAGGAAAGAACGTACTGTAGAAGTACTCGAACGAGTTGGATTGTCCCCGGCTGAATCATTCTACAATAGATTGCCTCACCAACTATCCGGAGGACAAAAGCAGCGAGTTGTTTTTGGGCGAGCAATAATTCTCAATCCGGAGTTTGTTGTCACAGATGAACCTGTTGCTATGGTTGACGTATCTATCAAGGCGCAAATCCTTGATCTAATGATGGATTTGAAGAGAGAACTAGACCTAACATACCTCTTCATCTCTCACGACCTCGCTACTTCAAGACATGTGTGTGATAGGATTGCAATAATGTACCTTGGCAAAATTGTAGAAGTAGCAGACAAGGATAGTATTTACGAAGATCCTCTTCATCCATATGCAGTAGGTTTGATGAGTGCAATTCCAGTTCCTGATCCCAAAATAAAGAAGGCTGAGGCAGTCCCTCGTGGAGAAATACCAAGTCCAATAGACCCACCAAGTGGGTGCAGGTTTCATCCCAGATGCACAAAGTTCTTTGAAAGATGTCCTGTTGAGGAGCCAGAGCTTAGAAACGTAGGTAACGGAAGACAAGTAGCTTGTCATTTGTATGATGACTAACGCTGGACGAACCCTTTGGTTTTGAGAAGTCTTACTCGCTCAGCGACTTCATCTCTCTGCCTAGAAAGGGTGTTGCTTTCGACTATAAGTTTCAACAATGAACTTGCATATTCAGATTCTGGTACGTATCCTCGACGGAGATCATTCTCAAGACGCAAGCGTCTAATTTTGATCTCATCAATTGTCTTGGCTAGAGTATGGAGTCTAATTTCCAAGAATGCCAATGATTCTGAGTTACTAATTGAGGGATTTTCCTTTCCCCAAGACAAATCATTACCGTCAGCCATGTTATTACTCTCTCTACGCATTATGCTATACCCCTATTTTCACATCTCATCAAGTACTTAATAATTATCATATAAAATATTCTTTTATAATATAATACAATAATATATATCCATAAATATTCATAGTTCAGTAATTAGTATGCATGTCTATGGATTTCAGTTCCATCTCAACCTCCTAATGTTTGCCAAAGTGTAAACAAAGAATCACGTCAATTAGATAGATGGAAAAGAAATTCATAGCTACACTGGAGCGCTATGCGTTGAGGGATGCACAAGGAAGCACGCAAAGGAAGGTAACCTTGGTTAAAAAAATATTAGATCTACCAATAACTCTCACCCGTCCAGCTCCAGCAATTATTGAAGGTGGACTAAGGAGAAGAGCAAGATTTCTTAGAACTGCGTTGTTTACTGGAATCTGCGTTTTTCCTATTTTACAATTCACCAGTGTTCCTGTGCAAGGAGTTCCGTTTTACTCCATTTTGACAATATATGCTGCAGGCGTATATCTTTTGAGTGGTACGACTCATCTTAGATTAGCATCTGCTTTGACCCTAGTCTGTGCTGCATGTATCCCGCTAATCACAATCTCATTGCAGCCAGTTTGGACAAGAGGCATGCTAGCTTTTCAAATATTTACATGGCCAGTACTCACTGTTCTCTTAGCGACTCAGTTGATTTCAATTAAGAAACAATCATTACTTACCAGTGGGTTGTTCATAGCTCTGGCAGCTCTATCTATTTCACATCCAGGTATCCGAATAGTCGATGCGATAGAGTCTGTAGCAGTTTTCATTGCTATAGCTATTCTATTGATGTTCACCTCATGGAATCAAGATTACTATTCAACAAGACTTGAGAGAAGTAATAGCAACCTTGACGCAAGACGCAAGGAGTTAGAGATTTACACCAGTCTACTAAGGCACGACCTTAGTAATGATGTTCAAATGATATTGGGAGGTATTGAGCTATCACAGTTATCCAATGGAGAGCCAAGACAAGCGGCATTCCTTGAGTCAACTTATGCTGCGGCGCAGAGAATGCGAAGTCTGCTTCATATTTTTTCCCTATCTGAAGTCGAAATGGACTCGGATATTGTAACTATTTTGGAGAAGATAGCAAAAAGAGCCGAGGTGGCATTCAAAGGAATGCTGGTTACTGTCACTGTTTCAAATGATGTTCATCAAAAATCACCTAAATATGGCAGATTAGTCGCAATAGCCTTTGAGAACTTGCTTCGGAATTCAGCGCAACATGCAGGAGATAATCCTAATGTGGAAATAGAAATATCCAGAACAGGTGAAACTCTTGAGGTTCTGTTTCGGGATGATGGTCCAGGTATAGAACCGTCAATTCGTGAGAATCTATTTGAGAGAGGGACATCTACAGGACCAGATGACAAAGGTCTTGGACTATATCTGACAAAGAAGATAATCGAATCTGAGAGTGGGTCCATTGATCTAGTAACAACCAGTAATCGTGGATGCACATTCATAATCAAACTCCCCTATACTACCGATCACTAGTCAAGATTATTCTGGAGCTACTCTGAGAAAGAATAAATGGCATCATGTTTATCGAATTGATTGGAGAACCGACTTGACAAGTGTCCAGACTAAAATATCAGAGGTAACAGTATTTCGAGATGCTGCGAGAGTTACACGAATAGGCAAGGTCAAAATGGACCCCGGACCACACAAAGTTTTGGTGACAGGAATCACCAATTATGCCCAAGCAGACAGTTTTCGCGTAAAGGGTAGAGGACCTGCAAAACTATCAAGCATCGATGTGCAAAGTGCAACTGAAGTCTTTGAACCATCAACGGACATCAAACCACTCTATGATGAACTCAAGGGTTTGGAAAAGAGAAGAATTGGAATACAAGATGAAATCGAGTTTCAGCAAAATAGGTTAGTTCAGACAAACAATATGGTTGCTGAATTTTCCAATCATTTTGGGATGGTCTACGCCGCAAATGAAGGTGACATAAAATCATTGAGTGAGATGGACAAGAAATCAACAATGCTTGTGGAGGAGATACAAAGAGAAATCCGAAAGCTGAATGAAGATTTGGAAGAACTAGATGCTAGACTCCAGGTACTGAGAGATAACATTGGTAGGATCAATTCAGAAAGAAGAACAGTTTCAACCTATACAGTTGAGGTGACTCTGGAGGTTTCATCAGCTGCAAATATCGAGCTGGAGCTAACGTACCAAAGCGGTGGTGCATCATGGTCCCCTCGTTATGATGTGGACCTATATCCTGCAAAGGCAAAGCTTCGGAGATTAGCAATGATTAGCAATCGTACTGAGGAGGACTGGACTGATGTTGGATTAATAATATCAACTGCCACTGCTCGACCTGTAAAAGCTGTCGAGGGCAAACCATTCTTCATTACTGCTTATGATCCATCTATGATTGAGAAAACTTATGCAACGACTGGAAAGATGGAACGACGTGCAAAACCATCAATGGCTCCAGCAGGAGTTGGAGCATTCGCACCCCCAGCGCCACCACCAGAGATAGAAGAAGAATTTGCAGATGCAATTGAGACAGTTTCTGGAATTGCGGTCTATGAGTTACCAAAGAAAATGACTATACCATCGAACCATGAACACCATCCAGTTACATTGATTGAAGAGGATCTTGAATCTTCTACTATACATTATTGGTATGCTGAGGAGATGGCAGAGGTTGTAGCTCAGGATAAAGTCGTGAATAACGATAGTGTAATATTACCAGGCAAGATGAAAGTGTTTTCAGAGGGGGATTATGTTGGAGAGACCTCTATTGGTCAGATTTCACCTCGAGAGGAGTTTAAAATTGGTACAAGAGTGGCTTATGATGTAAAAGCGGAGAAAAAACTTGTTGAGCGTGAAATGGAGAAGGCTGGTGTCCTTCGAGGTAAACTAAGACGTTCGTACAGATACAAACTGGAGATTCAGAATTTCTCAAAAAGAAAAATTGAGATTGATGTGTTAGATAGAGTTCCGCATAGCCTAAGTACTGAAATTGAAGTGAAATTCGACTGGGAAAAATTAGTAGCTAAGAAACATGACCTTGGAATAATAGAGTGGCAGAGAGTAATTGAACCGAATGAAAAGACAAGTATTGAATACAACTATGAAGTTCTGTGGGAGAAGGGAGTAACAATAAGTCCACCCTTGCCATGAGGAGGAATAATAATGAAAGAGATCTCGACAAAGATAGTAGCTGTTACAGTATTTCGCGATGGTGCAAGAATTATCAGAACAGGCAAGATAGAACTTGGGTCTGGTGAGCAGACGGTAACAGTTACAGGAATCACTCGTTATGCTGAACAAGACAGTTTTCGTGTTAAAGGAAAAGGCAGTGCCATTCTTCGGGGAATAGATGTCAAGCAGATTAGCAAAACGTACGAACCCGAGGGTAACATCAAAGGATTGTATGAAAAGCTCAAGAAACTAGAACAAGAACGTACAGCTATTGAGGATAGCTTACAGATGCATAGGAATAGAGGAGAGAGAATGAATGTTGTACTGAATCAGTTCAGCTCTGAGTTCGGAAAGTGGTTTTCAGTGGGGGAAACTACAATGGACCAAATGACAAAAATAGAGAAAACTGGAAATCAATTGTTTCGAGATTCAAGGAAGACGATTCGTGAATTAGAAGCCGAGCTTGAGAGAATTGATACAGAGATTACTGCCCTTCATAATAATATCAACAGAATTCAAGGTCAGAGAAAAACAGAAACTGTCAATGATTTGTACATCAATCTTTATGCGAAGGAAAGTACACAAATCGAACTAGAAATAACCTATCAGTTAAGAATGGCATCTTGGCAACCCACTTATGATGTTGACATAGATGAGGAAACATCAACAGTAAAGAGAATAGCTATTATTAGAAACCAGACTCTAGAAAATTGGCAAGATGTTGGACTTACTGTTTCTACAGCTTCTGCTCAACCAGTCGAAGCAATAGAACCCAATCCATTCTACATTGATGTATACACTCCACGAGATTATGGAAGAATGGCCTCTAGGACTGCTGCTGCACCAGCTGAAAGGATGAAGAAAGAAATGGACTATGAAGATGCAGCTGAAGAATTGATGATGATGGAACCTGAAGAAGAGCCAATGCCAGATATCATTGAAGATTATGCGGTAGCCTCAGAAACTTTGGGTGGAATTACAGTCTATAATGTCCCTGGGGAAGTATCGATCCTGGCTGATAATGACCCACATCCAGTTACGCTCACTCTTGAGGAATTTGCATCACGAAGATTGCACTTTTGGAACGCTGCACAGATGGCAGAGGTTGTGGCTCAAGATGAAATAACGAATGGAGATTCTGTCCTACTTCCTGGCAATGTGAAAGTATATACTGCTGGTGATTTCATTGGAGAAACATATCTTGATCTAAAAGCACCACGTGAGAAGTTCAGACTTGGTACTAGGGTTGCGTACGATGTAAAAGCTGAGAAGAAACTCCTCGAGAAAGACACAGAGAAAGCAGGAATAACTCGTGGAAAGCAGAAGAGGGGTTACAAATACTCGCTTGAGATGAAGAACTTCGCGCAAAAAGAAATAGCAATCAAAGTTGTAGATGTGATACCTCATAGCAATTCTGAGAAAATAACTGTTGAACTATCTGAACCAAGTTTACAAATACAGAAAGAGGAACTTGGTGTCATTGAATGGGAAACAAAGATTGGAGCGAGTTCAGAATTCAAAATCACCTATTCGTATGAAGTAGAATGGGAGCGGGATATAATTATCAGACCTCCGCTTCCGTGAATATCGTGTAGTGGGTATAAGAAATCCTACCACTTGCTCATTTCATCCATTACAGCCACTATCCTATGCATTGCTTTTCGGAAATTCTCGACCACAATACTTTCATTAGGTGAGTGCCCTTTCGAATCGTAATCACTGCAACCAATAGAAACCATTGGTACATATCTATTGAAGAGATATAGAGGACCAGAGCCAGGACTAGTAGGATGAATGACTAAGTCACCAAATACACGTTTGTTTGCATTTACTATTACCTTCACAAATGGATGATCAATCGCAGTTTTTGCAGCTGGATAACCTTCAAAGTAGGATATTTTAATGTCTGTAAATCCATATTCATCTAGGTGTTTTCTGAGTTTTTTATGGATGTCATCTGGATGCATGCCTTCTACTAGCCGGAAATCAACTTTGCATGAGGCTTTTGCTGGAAGGACTGTCATTGAGCCCTTACCTTGATAACCGCTTGTTAGTCCGCAGATATTGCACGTTGGATCCCCATAGTATGCTTTTTTCAATTCCTCTCCAGACAGGTTGTTCAGATATTCTTCTATCCCATAGATCTTCTTGAATGGCTCTTCATGTAAGTCAATATTCTTGATTGCTTCCAATTCCAATTCTGAAAGTGGTTTTATGTTCTCATAAAATCCATCAATCAAGATATGACTCGATTCATCCTTCAGTGAATTCAATGCCCAGACTAATCTGCTGGCTGCAGATGGGAGAACACATGCTGTGCTCGAATGCACATCTCTGGCAAGACGTTCAATTTCAAGTTCAACATAGAATATTCCCTTAAGCCCAAGCCATGCTTCCTGTCGCCCATCAACACCTGCACCTCCAAACTCCCAAATTCCTCCATCGGCACTGATGAAGTCAGTATTTTTCTGAGTGTATTCGGGAAGATGTACACTTCCTATCTCTTCTTCGCCTTCGATAACGAACTTGATATTGACGGGTAGAACAGTTTGCGTTTCTTTGAACGCTTTAAGAACAGAAATTCTAGAGATTATGTCACCTTTATTATCAGCGACGCCCCTCCCGTAGATTCTACCATTTCGTATCTCTGGTTCGAAAGGTGGTGATTCCCAGAGATTAAATGGTTCAGCAGGTTGCACATCATAGTGGTCATAGAAAAGGAGGGTTCTTTTTGCACCAACATCAAGCCAGCCTGTCACCACTGGAGCTCCTGAGGTTGGATTAATTTTAGTTTCCAGTCCTGCATCCTTAAGCATATTCTCAACTAGAGACGAAGCTTCACCCAGCCCTTCATTCTTTGCAGCGACTGAAGGAATCTGACAGAGACTCTTTAGTGCTTCTAACGAGTATTCTAGATTTTCATTGATGAAATTGATTACAGTTTTGTACATGCAAACCACTACAAAAGAATCGTTGAGTCGTAGTGATATATCCTCCTTTTCAAGCGTTTAGCGAACTGCTTATCAGAGTACAAAATTGATACATTCATCTACAAAGGATGGATAGTTAGTGAAAGTCTTTGAAGCACATGAATACGATACTGAAGCTGTAACAAAGTTCTTCAAAGGTAAAGTAAATACCACGGGATTCGTTAATAAAAAAAATCTAGAAACATTAGAGAAGATTAAGATCTTCAATCGTCCTTTTAGGAGAGTTTTGTGGAAATTAGAAGGGAAAAAAGATACAGAAGAGAAGATTTCAACTTCTTTTATGGACGAACAGCTGTCATCTAAGATTAGTGATAGCAATCATAGATTGTTACTTTGGAGACCTCGCTATGCAAGGCTGAGAATTTTGGATTTGGATGATAAAGAAGAAACCACACATAATTATGGTGAAAGCATAGAGGAAGTGATTAATGATTTAATATTTCATCGCTGGGAAGGTCAGGAAATTGATGACGAGTTAAGGCCAAAACTCAGAAGTCTCCAAGCTGATCCTCTTTCAGCAATTGCTCTAATCGTTCCTAGATCACCCTATAGTCTAAGACGAGAAGAAGAGATTCTCAATCAGCGAAGAGAGAAACAGTCATTTGTTATGGCATCCTCACTAGTCCTAAATTGTTCACCGAAAGACATCATTATATCAGCTGAGATTTGTGAACGGGTATTTGTGACTACAATTGTATGCGAATACAGAGATATTTCAGATGGTAAAATTAGGATGCTTCATCTTGAAACTCCAGGTTCAAGGTCACTTCAAGATGCAACCAAATCTGGGGCTGCCCTTTCAAGGATATGTAATCTCTACCCAGAATGTTCGAAATTTTTTGCTTAAGGTTACATTATGTATTTTAGATAATTCGCTAAATTTCAAGACTTATACTAAAATATTCTCTAATGATAGAAGTATTAACCGCGTAGTTCGAAATCTTTAAAGCACTATTTTTGGCCTATGTGATTTCGGAAAGTACAGACTCTTTCCCATATATATATGGAGGATAGAGAATTGAATACAAGACGTAAACTATGTTACGTCGTCATTGCGATGTTCTTGTTCTTCCCAGTAATTGGCATTCCTGCAGCAGCTCAAGATGACGCAGAAATGTTATTTGTCATGGCCTACGGGTCAGATATCGGTGAGCTCAATCCGCTGACATGGCGGAGTGAGAGATCTCATTGGTATGACATGCTGGTGTATGACACGCTACTATCAACAGACGACGATCTAAACTTAATCCCGTGGTTGGCTGAAGATTATTCAGTTTCATCTGATGGTCTTACAATCACGTTCGATATTAGAGAAGGTGCAACTTGGCATGACGGTGAACCACTAACTGCCGAAGATGTTGCATTCACTTTTGAGTACGTTAGAGATGCACCATCAACCATAGGCAACTGGTGGAACATTATGCAGAGCTTGACATCAGCTACTGCTTCTGGAAACACTGTTACTTGTGTGTTTGATCAAGTGTTCTCTTTTGCACTGCACAATTTGGGACAAATTTACATTCTTCCGAAGCACATTCACGAAGGTATTGCCGCTGATGATGCTCGATGGGATGATGAAGACAATGTAACAGCTCATACAGGTTCAGGTCCTTTCAAATATGTTGAGCGTGTACCTGATGAGTACACTGAGCTTGTACGAAATGATGATTGGTGGGGTCCAGATAATCCAAATATCGGTCAGCTACCAAACATCGAGAGAGTCAGAATTGATGTTGTAATTGGACAGGATGCAAGAATTCTAGCCATGAGACAAGGCACTGCTGACACAGAGCGTTACGAGGTCTTTGGTGCATATGTGACTGAAATCCTGAATGCTCCTGAGCTACAGTTGATAACTGGAGTTGCATCACAGTGGGACTATGTTTGGGGATTTAACCTAACTATTCCAGGACTTGATGACATTAATGTCCGAAGAGCTATGGCATACGCTATCGATAGAACTGAACTCATCAATATTGGAAGGCTTGGTTTTGGTACTCCAACAACTGCAGGCATTCCTGAGGTGTTCTATCCGAGCCTTTACAACGCGGACACAGACTTTCTGGAGAATGTCACCATAGCCAATCAGATCCTTGATGCTGCTGGCTATATTGATACTGATGATGATGGTATCAGAAACGGCGATGGAGTCCATGTACCAGCGGGCGAGGAGCTCGAGTTTGACTGTCTAAGTCTATCATGGGACGATATCTCTGTTGCCACGGTTACAGGTATCAAACTCCAGATGGAGGATATTGGTATCAAGATTAACAACGTGGTCACTGATGATGGTCCAATGTATGATGCAATCTACACAGGCGAGTACGAGATGTACAGCATGGCCCATGGATATGACAATATACCAGACTATCCATGGTGGAGATGTCACTCATCCAACATCTTTGAATGGGGCGACAATGTACACAACTTGGACAATTCAACTGTTGACACTATCATGGATGACTACATGGCTGCTACGCCTGCAACTCTCTATGATAGAGCCACAGATGCATCACAGGCAATCCTGGATAACATCCCATACGTGCCGCTGTACCTATCTGACGACACCCATGCTCTGAGAGCTGAATGGGTCAACTTTACAACTCCTGCTGGAGGACCCTTCACAGCCTTCAATCCAAGATCGATGATCTTCATGTACGATTCAGAGCTTGGAGAGCCAACCACACCTCCACCACCTCCAGATATACTCTTGCTAGTCGGTGTTGGTGCAGGAGCGCTCCTTGTGGGGATTATCATAACTTACTTCGTTGCTCGCAGGAAGTAATCGAATATCTATAGGGACCGAATAGGTCCCTTCACCTTTTATTTTTCAAAGATATAATGTTGTTACTCAGTCCGATATTCTTTAAGGGGGTTTTTCTAATTATCAAGGTAATTTGAAGAAGAATAAGGAGTGAGTAACTGTGTCAACAAGAACATCAGTTGGTACCTGGAGATACATTGGTCAAAGAGTTTTCCAAACAGTAATTCTTTGGTTTGCTATCATTACTCTTAATTTCATTATTTTTCGAGTCATGCCTGGAGATCCCCGTCAGGCTCTAATTGGCGAGGGTTTAGCTCCTGAACTACGAATTGCAATAGTTGAGAGATTCGGTCTAGATAGACCTCTTCTTGAACAGTATTGGTTGTACATTGTTAACTTGTTTCGGGGAGATATGGGGTATTCGTTCTCGCATTTTGGAGAGCCGGTATGGGAAACTCTCTTTGAATTTAGATTTGCTAATACATTCATATTAATGGGAGCTTCGCTTGTTGTATCAATTATTATCGGGATGTTCTTTGGCGTTCTAGCAGCAGCTCGTCGTGATACAGCAGTTGACACAGGTTCCACTGTAGTCTTTCTAGTAGCATATGCACTTCCTGTCTTCTGGATTGGCGTTTTGATACTCTATTATTTTGGCTTTCAACTTAATATTATTCCCCTGGCTGGTACTATAACTCGAGGATATGATCATGTGAATTTCTTGGATTACATGTTTGATTATCTTCATCACATGATGGGACCATGGATTGTATTGACTCTCTCTTTCATAGGAGGATTCTATCTTATCATGCGGGACACCGTTCTTGATGTTTTTACTCAAGACTATATCCTTGCAGCAAGAGCAAAAGGTCTGAAAGAACGCTCAATTCTTTATGGTCATGCAATGCGAAATGCGATGCTACCAATGGTCAGTGTCATTGCTGTCAATGTACCATTTTTAGTGAGTGGCGCGATGATGACAGAGTATGTGTTTAGCTGGAGCGGATTAGGCCTTCTCACATATAACTCAGTACTGACAGTGGACTATCCAGTTTTGCAGGGGATATTCTTGTTCCTCGCCACAATCACGTTGATAGCTAATTTCGTTGCGGATATATTGTACTTGTACTTGGATCCAAGAATTCGATATTGAGGAGGTGATTAGATGGCTGATAACTACGAGCGTAGAGAAAATAAAGACACAGTCGTTATGGAAAAGACAAGGAAACCACTACATGTGAGAATTGTGTCAATTGGAGCTTTCATGCTACTTAGCTTCTCTGTTCTTTTCATATTGGATTCTATCACTATTCTCTTGAGTCCATATATAGCTTTGAACTTTGTAGGCATGACATTAGAATGGACTCTAATTTTAACAAATACTCTTCGAATTGAGGCATGGGTAATATTCATTCTCACATTGATTCTTGCTCTAAGAGGTATGAAGCTTTACGCACATAGAGAAGGCA
This sequence comes from Candidatus Thorarchaeota archaeon MP11T_1, assembly GCA_002825515.1. Next base: position 32,732 of record PJET01000110.1, read on the forward strand.
AATTGATTCAGAAATTCATATTGATTAATGTCTGTCTCATTGTCTTTTTCACTCTCGGCGTAGGTTGGGGTTTGATACTCACCTTTGGATTGTTTTTCTGGACACCAAAACCATTTATGAACTGGAAACCGAAGTACCTGAAATTATATCGAGGTCTGTTCTTAGGAATTGTTTTTGGATTGATAGTCGGAGAAATCGCGCTTACAGCTGAGAATGTTGGTTTTACTCTATTACCAAAAATTCTGACCCCAACGTTAACCTATCATTTGCAAGGTGGTCTGACTTTCTTTGCCATTCTATCTTTATTGATCATCTTCCCAATATTCATTGTAGGTCCACAACTTATCGAGTCTCTTTGGAACATGAGACCAAAGATTGAAACATTTTGGAAAGAGTTTCTATATCATCCAATGGGAATGGTTGGTCTAGTTATCATTGCTGTAATTGTATTGATTGCATTGTTTGCGCCATTCATTGCTCCATACCATTGGGGTGAAGGGTCTCTAGCACTTGAAGATCTTCTGCAACCACCAAGTGCAGAACATATACTCGGTACGAATCATAGAGGTGAAGACATCTATAGTAGACTACTCTATGGATCACAGATATCACTAATAGTCGGATTTGTGGCTAGTGTGACATCTGTCGTAATAGGCACAGCAGTTGGACTAATCTCAGGCTACTTTGGAGGTTTTATTGACACCATTCTAATGCGAATTGTAGACATATTTCTCTGTCTACCAACTCTACCATTAATGTTGATTTTTCTAGTTATTTTTGGGCAAGGGTTACAGAATGTCATTATAGTGATAGCAATTCTCGGATGGACAGGAACAGCAAGAATGGTCAGAAGTGAAGCACTTTCATTGAGAGAACGCCCACTAACTGAAGCAGCTCATGCACTTGGAGGGAGTGATGGATATATTCTCATTCGGCACATTTTACCAAACACTCTTCCTCTTATTCTAGCGAATATGATTCTAGGAGTTGTCAATGCCATCCTCAGCGAAGCTGGAATTGCGTTTCTAGGATTTGTTGACATCCATGGACAGCCAAGTTGGGGCATCTTACTTCATTGGGCTTGGAAGAATGCAGCACTACTTGGAAATCGTTGGTGGTGGTTTATACCTCCGGGATTGCTAATAATGCTCACAACTCTTGGATTTGTCTTTGTAAGTCACACAGCAGACAAAGTTGTTAATCCACGATTACGCGGGAGGCGACAGTAATTGGCAGTTCTTGAAGTAAGGGATTTAGCGACTTACTACTACTTGGGTGGAAAAGAACTCAAAGCGGTTGATGGTGTTTCGTTTGACATAGAGCGTAAGAGAACCCTAGGGCTTGCGGGTGAGAGTGGCTGCGGGAAGACCACAACTGCATATAGTATCTTGCGAATCTTGGCAGAAAATGGCAAGATAGTTAGAGGCAACGTAAATCTTGGAGGAGTGGAACTTACTGAGCTCAATGACGAGGAAATGCGCAAAATCAGATGGAAAAAAGCTTCGATAGTATTTCAATACGCCATGAATGCATTCAATCCTGTACTTAGAATAGGTAGGCAAATTGTAGAGGTCATCCGTGAGAAGGATGATATATCAGAAGAAGAAGCGCTCATGATTGTTTCCACTCTCTTTGACGAGGTAGGTCTCAAACCAGAACGACAGACAGACTACCCCCATGAGTTCAGTGGCGGAATGCTTCAAAGAGCTATCATTGCACAAGCACTGGCGTGTGAACCTCAACTTATCATTGCTGACGAACCAGTAACAGCTCTCGATGTTATTGTTCAAAATAAGATTCTGGACCTGCTTAGGAAACTACAAGAAAAATACGAACTCGCTGTTCTTTTCATCACTCATGATCTTTCAGTTGTTGCTGAGAATTGTCATGATGTCGGAATCATGTATGCTGGAAATCTTGTGGAAGTTGGAGATGTAGAATCAGTTTTCAAACGAAGTCTACATCCATATTCCTACAAACTGATAGGAGCTTTCCCCAGCGTCGTTGGTCCTAAGAAAAGACTTGAGTTCATCCCGGGAGTCCCGCCCAACCTCTTGAACCTCCCATCAGGATGTCGTTTCCATCCGAGGTGTCCATATGCTCAAGAAATTTGCAGTAGTGAGATTCCGGAATTCATTGAAGTAAATCCTAAACACTATGCAAAATGTCATTTCGCTGGACAACTTGATTTCGGAGGTGCTCAATAGATGACGTCGTCAGACATTATACTCAGCGTCCAAAATATCCGTAAATGGTTTGATCTTAGGTCAGGTATCTTCTCATTTAGGAGAGAGAAGAGCTATGTGAAAGCAGTTGATGACGTTAGTTTTGAGGTTCCACGAGGTGGGTCGATAGCAATTGCAGGTGAAAGTGGATGTGGAAAAACAACCTTAGCTCGGACAATCCTCAGATTGGTGCAGCCAACTGCTGGAGCTGCATACTATGAGGGTGAGAACATTTTCGAAATGAATCGTTTGGAACTAAGCGAACTCCGCTTAAAATTACAATTGATATTTCAGAACCCATTCGAAGTACTTGACCCAAGACATACTGTTGTGGATCTTGTTGGTGAAGGATTAGTAATTCATGATCTGGATGAAAGTGATGAAGTTCTATACAATAATGTGATTGAAGCGTTGGAAGATGTTAGGCTGATACCAGGTGAAGACTTTGCAACTAGATATACCCATGAGCTTTCTGGAGGGCAACTCCAGAGAATAGCAATCGCACGATCATTGATTCTAAAACCTAACTTGATCATTGCAGATGAGCCAGTATCCATGTTGGATGCAAGTATCAGAACAGAAGTCATGAACCTAATGACCGATTTGCAACGCGAAAAGAATCTTACATATATCTTCATCACACATGACCTTGCCCAAGCCAGGTATATTGGTGACTACTTGATTATCATGTACCTCGGTCGTATTGCAGAAATGGGGCCAATGGAGGATGTAATTCAAGAACCTCAACATCCTTACACAAAGGCATTGGTTTCGAACATTCCAATTCCTGACCCGACTATTGCGAGAGAGAGGATCATGTTACCAGGCGAAACACCCACTCCTATCGATCTACCACCAGGTTGTCGATTCAAACCTCGATGCCAAGACGTCGGGGTCTATTGTATGCCCGAGGAGCCTCAACTACATGAAGTAGCTCCGGGACATTTCGTGGCATGTTATTTCCCTGAATCTTGATTAGAAAAACCATCTTCTGGAGGTACCCAAAAAAAACCTCCAGAAGAATTGTATTTTTATTTAGACTATAACTCAACAGGTCTGCAAAGGTAGTCTTTGCTGTTAGCAACTCGGCCACATACTTCGCAAATGAACTTGGCATTTTTGACTCGAGGCCGCATGTCTGTGACACTATGATGTTTAGCAAACTCACACATGTGATCTTTATGATCTCCCATTTCACTTCCTCCGATTGTGAATAAAATAAAGTACTCTAATTTTGTAATAAGGGTTCAGAAAGCGGAGAATGTAATGTTTATCTTAATGATATATAGACTGGTTTTAGGAGAGCTGCGCATTGTCGAGTCCGCTAGCATCAAGTGATTGGAAAGCTCTCCGTTCAGTCTACGATTCAGCTTTCGCATGTAGTCTTGGTTTTTTTGTAGTACGATTTCTTATACCAATTATTGCATACGGATCAATGGGAGCCTCTGCAACCCAAGTCGCACTCATATTCTCGTTATTAACTCTTGGAGCAACCTTGTTTTCACCAGTCGCTGGAAAAGTTGCTAAAAGAGGACAGCGACGTGAATCAATCTTTTTTGGCGCAACAGTGCGTGCGCTAGCCTATAGTGGAATGGCGGTTTCAATCACTATCCTTAATGTTGAAATATTGATTATCAATAGCCTAATTTGGGGACTTGGAGCGGCATTCTATCGTGTTGGTAGTGATGCGGAGATTTCTGAGAGGGTAATGAGAGAGAATCGAGCCGAAGCTTTTGGCAGAAGAGAAGCTGCAAATGGGCGTGGTCAGGTAATTGGAGCATTCATAGGATTCACACTGTTCTTTGCATCAGAAAATGCTGTAATTGTGTTTCTCTTCTATGCAGCAGCTAACCTTTTGGGGGGTCTAATTGTTGTTAGACATCGACAACCTTTAGAGATACAACAAAAGTTGCCAAATGGTTCAAGTTCATTATCTGTACTCAGCTTTGGTATTGCTGCACTTGTTATTGCAGCTGCCTTGGACACATTTATCTCAGCCCTTCTCTCACCGTTCGTGGAACTCTATATTCTTGAAGTGTTCACAACAGACATTCTCCTAGTAGCACTTGTGTATCTGCCTGGAGGCATTATTGCAGGTATATTTGGTGGACAAATGGGAAGGTTTGCTGATCATAAGAGCAAGATAGGGATTGTATCAGCAGCAGTCATTGTAGGAGCATTAAGTACTCTTGGCCTTGTAGTTGTACCTCAGTATTTGGTATTTCCTACAAATCTTCTCATGGTTGCTGTATTGTTTAGTATTGGCACAATTACAGGTACGATGGCGTATACAGTCATGTCTTCTGTATTTGGTACTGCTTACGAAGGACGAGCTGGGGAGGGATTCGGAATGTTCGAAACAGCAATGGGATTTTCTAGATTTAGCGCTCCACTCGTGGGAGGAATACTTTGGGACTTTCTTGATCCATCAGCCCCATTCATATTGGTAGGACTCTCGGGATTCATCCTAGTACCAATATATGCATATGGAATGAAAAAGTACGAACAAGCAATACAAGGAAAGGAAAGCTATGAGGGTATAGTTCTATGAACAAAGATATATCAAAGCATGGGTACTTCATCCAACATAGACACAACAGAGAGGTAGCATTCTCATGGTAATTCGTGTTGGAATAAATGGTTTTGGTCGCATAGGACGTGGCTTCCTTCGTGCGGCACTTGAGAAGAAAGGATTTGACATAGTAGCAGCAAATGATCTCACGACCGAGGCAACTCTTGCACATTTGATGAAATACGATACTGTGATGGGACGTTTTGAAGGTACTGTAGAGGCAGGAAAAGGGAGCATTACAGTAAATGGTGATGAAATCAAAATATTGTCTGAGAGGGACCCTGCGAACCTTCCCTGGGAAGAGCTTGGAATCGATATTGTCATTGAATCAACGGGAATTTTCAGAAAATTGGAAGATGTCAGTAAGCACTTGACTGCTGGAGCTAAAAAGGTGATTTTGAGTGCTCCTGGAAAAGGAGGAGAAATGCTTACTGTAGTTCCTGGTGTTAATGATGACGATTATGATTCAAGCAAACATCACGTGATTTCAAATGCATCATGTACAACAAATTGTCTTGCGCCGATGGTTAAGGTGCTGGATGAGGCTTTTGGGATTGAAAAGGGGTTTATGACAACAATTCACGCCGTGACAAATGATCAAGTCATGTTGGATGGACCTCATAAAGACCTGAGAAGAGCAAGAGCCGCTTGTTGGAATATTGTTCCTACAAGCACAGGCGCTGCAAGTGCAATAGGACTTGTCTATCCAAAAGCAGCTGGTAAACTGGATGGAATGGCTCTTAGAGTTCCTGTGATGGATGCTTCCCTCGTTGATATGAGCGTAATTCTTCAAAAGAGTGCTGATGTTGATGCAGTAAATAATGCATTCAAAAAAGCGGCTGAATCAGGAGACCTCGCGCCATATCTTGCATATATCGATGAACCACTTGTTTCTTCAGATTTCATCGGAGATCCTCATTCATGTTCTTTCGATTCTATGCTTACAATGGCTCATAGCGGAATGGTCAAAGTTTTCGGATGGTATGATAACGAGGCTGGATACAGCCATAGATTAGCTGATCTTGCTGCTGTGATTGGTAGAAAATTGTGAAGATAACGAGGAGGAGTTCCTTTTTATCATAAAGGAACTCTCTAATCCTCTCTTAAGGATGGAAATGTATCTACTATGAAACCCATAAGTATGATTGATCCTTCAACCAATCAGCTATTTTTCAGGGGAATAAATGCAGCAAAACTCAGTGGTAATTCAAGCTTTGAGAGGGTTCTCTATTTACTAATTCATGGACAATTACCATCTAACCAAGAATTAGATGCAATTTCAGACAGAATGGCTGAATTCCGAATTTTCTATAACAGTGAGGTTGATTCATTATTCAAACTAGCTTGGAATCTAGAAGAAATTAAAGAAGATAACAAGCTAGATCTTCGTGATACTCTTTTAACATTCGTTTCTCTTGCGCCACTTGTTGTCGCAAATGAATACGGTATTGCACAAGGGAAAATGATAAAGAAACCGAAAAGACAACTTGGACATGCGGCTAATTTTCTTTGGATGACAAAAGGAGTAATGCTAACTGAAACAGAACTTGACGATTTCCAGACATCACTGATATTGCATATGGATGATCCTCAGAATCCCTCTCTATCAACATTGGAAACAGCTGTTAGAGATGACAAATCAATCTCAGATGTTCTCTTATCAGCTCTTAATGTTCATTCAGGACCGTTGCATCATGGTGCAGGACATGAAGCAATGATGATGTTCCAAGAAATTAGAGAACAAGCTAATGTGAGGAAGTATCTCGAACAAAGATTAAAATCAGGAGAGAAACTCTATGGACTTGGACATCGCATCTATAGAGGAATTGATCCTCGTGCAGTTGTTCTTCGAGAAATGCTTGAAAGAAGAACTTTGAAGACAAAGAATGAATGGCTTCTAAAAGTATCAGACTCAGTTGCCAAATATGGAAGATCGCTCCTTTCAGAGTATAAAGGAATAGATGCATATCCAAATGTAGATCTCTACAATGCTGCAGTTTACTTTACTTTTGGATTTCCTCCAGAACTGAATACCTCTCTATTTGCGATTTCTCGATCTGCTGGATGGATAGCGCATATTTTAGATCTATTCAAGTCTGACTAGTTTCGGTTTGATAAGAAGATTTTTCAAAAAGATGGATTGTGTGACTGACACAGTGGATGCAAAATGAAGGCAATAATTAATGCTACAATTCTTTGTCCTGTAAGTGGTCTCATTAAGAATGGAACAGTTCTGTTTAATGGAAAAATCAGAGATGTTGGAAAGGATATTGTGATTCCGAAGAAAGCCAAAATCATTGATGTTGAAGGGAAATATGTTGTTCCTGGATTCATTGATGCACATACACATCAAGGACTCTTTGATGGATCGATAGGATGGGCAGGAATGGACGGAAATGAAATGACGAATCCCATCACTCCTGAAATGAGAGGTATTGATTCTTTCAATCCTGATGAGCCATCTTTGAAAGAAGTGCTAGCAGGAGGAGTAACCTGTTTGAATACTGGACCAGGGTCAGGAAATGTGATTTCCGGTGAATCTTTTGTTATCAAACCCACTGGTGCATCTATTGTTGATGAAATGATTCTTCTTTCACCTTCCGGACTCAAGGTTGCTTTTGGTGAGAATC